>JAUXAJ010000375.1 GCA_030620005.1 Promethearchaeota archaeon
ATTGCTTGGTGGTCTTGAGAAAAAATCACAAACAATAAAACTGAGCATTCGGTGCTCTAGAAAATATTTAAAAGAAAATAACGGTGTGGGCGTGAATCAAATAATTGCCAAAATAATGGAAGAATTAGGAGGAAGAGGGGGAGGTCATAAGTTAGCGGGGGGTATAAGGCTTTCAATACCTTCCTACGAACGCCTTAAAAAAAAGATTGATTATTTTGTAAAATAACATGGAATTTAAAATGCCTTTCCTTAGTAGACAATCTGATAATGAATTCATCCTTCAAATTCGTGTCAAACCTAATTCAAAAAAGCAAGTAATATTTAAGGATAACGATTATCTTACCATTTCTCTTCTCTCAAAAGCCATCAAGAATAAAGCAAATAAAGAACTAATAAATCTTTTAAAGAAAAAATTAAAACTATCTTCAAATCAAATTCAACTGATTTCTGGCTTAAAAAACACGAAAAAACTGTGTAAACTGACTTTTACGGGGAAAACTAATGAAAATGAAATAGTTGAAAGATTAATCTGCTAAGTATAACATTTTAACTGCCTATCTTTTTCATTTTACCGCACTTTAAACAAATAATAAAGTGCGTCATACCCTCATCGGCCGATCGAGTCTGTCTTGTCTCTAAATGAGCCTTATCATAGCCACATTTCCAACATTTAAAATTTTTTATCGAACTTTTTAAATTTTTATCTTTCCATTCTATGATTTCTTGAGCATTTACTACTTCAAATCTGATAGGATGTTTAATTACAGTAGATATTTTATAACTTTCTGATTGGTCTTCAGAGAAAGGCTTTGTTGCACCACATCTACATTTAAATACCTTTTTTCCATCAACATTAGAAGGAAGCATAAGTCCCCCACACTCACAAAACTCCATACTTCATCAGCCCTTTTTTGATGCCAGATTAAGTTCTTATAAATTACCCATGAATTTGTTAAACAAAAAATTTTCCATTTAAATTAAAACCTCAAGCCAAAGAGTAGAGCACAAAAAATAACCCCTGCCACGATATCTGCCGTAGTACCTGGGTTCATCTTGCCTCCTTTTTCTTGTAAAAAAGAATCCAATTCCATGGTTGATTTTAGTCCCCTTTCGGAAAGAATTCCTCCACGATTAATGATTTCTAAAGCTTTTTTAGAAACAAGCACCGCTGCTTCTTTTCCTGATTTTCTTGAAATCAAAGTATCTAGATGATCTGCCAAAATCTTTAAGTAAGAATTGACCGTAGCAATGTTTATATCGTTAGATTGCTCAAAAACCTTAAAAAAATAAGGTAAACCCTCGTTAAGAGTAATGTTAAAACCAGTTGAATATTCGTGGCTAATTAGGTCGTAATCCTTTGAAAGTTCGAAAATATCTTTAAGTGTAATTTTGTCTTTTTGGATTTCTTTTATAGAATTACTATTATTGAGATCGTACTTATCAATCTTTCCAAGACCTCCAGGATTGCACGCTTTAATCGCTTCATACAAGTCAATTGTATCGCGAACCGATGTATCGTCAATAATTTTATTAATAATGTGCTTAAAATCTTGAATGCTTGATTTGCCTGAACTTAGGCAAATGGAAGCTGCTGCTGCTAGAGGTGCCAATATTAAAACATGTCCGAGCAATACATTACCCCCTTTTTGCCATTTCATCATTTCTTCGGTTGCATCTTTGAAGAATTTACCTAATCTTACAAATGTCCATTTTTCTCTAACATTTACTTTATTTTCTTGAATATGTTTGCAAAATCTTGAGAATACAGGCTGAATTGCCGTAATTGCTGCTAAAAAATGTTCGAAACGGGTATTTTCGAAATTTTTTGTTCGATGGACGTTACCAGGTTTTGGCCACCCGGATATTTCTAATAAACTAGCTAAACTTATACATCGAATTAAATCGTCAAGAGATTTAATTGATAAAGTTTTTACATTTAAAGACACGTTGAAAAATAATCATCAATTTTTTTAATTTTTTTTTAAAAAAATCAGATTTAATAGTATGATAATTCGAGAGATTTCTTTTCTTTCATGATATATCCTTCTTTTGACGAAATCGGTCTAAAATCGTTGCTAATCTTGTTTTTATGCAAGAACTTCTTTATTCTAAGTCTTATAACCCTTTTTGATAATTGCGTTGGCATTATAATTTCAAGTTCACTACCATTTCGGGTAACATTTAATTGCGGTAACGCCTCTGCAAGATATCTCGTTAAATCTGTTACCATTTTGTCGTTAAAATAACTGAGATCATTGATGTTAAGCGTAACTGTTTTATTACCTTCTTCACTCATCTTTAATCACTTAATAAAAGAATGTATAATCTTATAAATTTTTTATGGTTTGACATGTTTTAAGGTATTAAATAAGAAAGGTAATAATAAGATGGTCGATTTAAAAAATTGGATTACATTTGAAAAAGAAATAGAAATACCGTTTACTACTTGTGATCTCTACAAGGCTTACGGATTATCATTACCAAATCTAAATATTGTTGACGATAAATTAAGAAAGCGTTTTGGTCCATATATCTTTAAAGATCCATCAAGATTCAATTTTGAAGAAATTTTTAAAAATTACATCGTCATGTATTTATCATTAAGTCCCAAGCTCAAGTCTGGAGAATCAGTAGAATATGGATTGTTTAAATCTGCTTTAGATATTGCCGCCGAGGAAAGCACGGGAACATGGGACCCCGATCTGAAAACCATTGCTCCTGGGGAAATGGACGATAATTCTGAAGCAAACATGAAAATTCTTCAAGCAAAAGTAATAGGCATCAACAACGACAATGGTATGGTGGCTATTGCATTACCTAAGGAAGGATTTGAGTACGGGAATCTTCCTCAGTTATTAAGCGTGGTAATAGGAAATTATACAGGAATGACTTCTGCTGTCTTTGGCGTTAGACTGGAGGATTTGGACTTGCCTGACGATTATGTAAATTCATTTATGGGTCCTCAAATAGGAAATGAGGGGATAAAAGAAATATTAGGAGATAAAATCACTGTAGGAACAATTGTGAAGCCTAAAACTGGACTTAGCGAGGCAGATTTTGCTAAAACTACAAGAAGATCGTTTTTAGGAGGGCTTGATGTTGTTAAGGACGATGAAAACCTAACGTCACAAGAGTATTGTAAATTTGAAAACCGTGTAGAACTTGTTTTTAAAGCTATTAATGAAGTCAAGGATGAAACTGGAAGAGATGTCGTATTCGTACCTAACATTACTCACGGTGATATGGATGAAATGGTAAAACGGGCAGAATTAGTGAAATCTCTACGTGGAAATTGTCTAATGATTGATATCCTTGCG
>JAUXAJ010000361.1 GCA_030620005.1 Promethearchaeota archaeon
TTTAAAAAAAACTGGATTCTCTTGGACCAGACGATATAATTCTGTTCTTGGACGAGGCGAGCATCCAGTTCGCTCCAACTATTATCCGCATGTGGGCTTTGAAAGGGTATCAACCTGAAATCTTCACATATGGGGGTCGGCTACGCCAACATCTTATTGGTGCCGTAGATCCCATTGAAGGTAATGTCCATATTGCCTTTTCTGATGGACTAAAAACAATCCAGTTTCAGCATTTCTTAGAAGGACTGCTCGCTAGGAACCCTAAAGCCGGGAAACTCGTAATTGTCTTAGATAATGCTCGAGCGCACCATTCCAAGGGGTTGGAGCCATTTTTAACAGCTAACCAAGATCGGCTCGAATTAATATTTTTACCCAAGTATTCTCCCGATTTGAATCCCATGGAGTGGTTTTGGAAATTTTTACGCAAACAGGTGACGCATAACACATTTTTTGGTAATTTCAAAGCGTTCCAACGTGCTTTAATAAAATTCATTGTGAAACATAAATCATCATCACCCGAAGTAAAAAGTAGATGCAATTATGCCAAATTATTTAATGCGTCATAAATAATTAAAAAATAAAAAAGAAAGTATTAAACTATTTAAGAGACCAATTTTTACACTTTTTCTAATAAGTTTATTATATATGAAATTAATATAATAAAAAAACACTGGTTTGATTATTTAATCTTTCTTTACGAATCTATGGAAATCTATTGAAAGGAATTTTGTATCCTTCTGGAAATGGACTTTTATAAGGTCTTTCTTTAGTAGTTTCCTCAAATTCTTTACGGGCTTTTTCAACCAGCTCAGGATTGTTCATAAAATCTATAGCAGTTAATGCTAGTGTTTTTGCCGCTGCTAGCATGCCTTTATGCCCAATACTCATTCCTGATGTAGCCACATTTTGCCAAGAATGACCCGGAGATCCCATTGTATGACAAGCCATGACAAATTCCCCTAGCGGTATATACCAAGACACATCAGCAACATCTGTGGACCCGGGTCCAACTTGACCCTTACCTAATCCTGGAAAGATTATAGGAGGGCATAAAGGTTGGCTTAATACTTGTTTTGCAAGTTCCAAGAATTCTTTTGGAATTAACTTCTTATATCCTTCCATTGAATTAGGCGGTAGTGATTTATTGAGCTCTTTTGCGAATTCTAAATCTTCTTTATTGAATTTAGGAGCGCCAGCCTGTTTCATGTTATCAAGAATTACTTCAGAAACTACTTCATTATGCATTGCATTGTACATGCCACCTAAGAATTCGATTTCCATCCTGGTTTCGGTCATTAAAGTGGCCCCTTCACCAACCTTGATTAAACGCTGATATAGTTCTTCAACTTGATGTCGTTCTGGTGCACGGACAAAGTAATAAACTTCTGCTTCGTCTGGAACTATATTTGGAGCTTTACCTCCATTAGTAATCATATAATGTAGTCTCGCATCGGGAATCATGTGTTCTCGCATGTAATTAGCACCTACATTCATCAATTCAACAGCGTCAAGAGCGCTTCTCCCATTAAATGGATCGGCCGCCGCATGAGCTGTCCTTCCATGAAATTTAAAAATCACGCTATTAACTGCTAAGGTCGTGATATTTGCAACAGTGTTAAAGAACAATGGATGCCATGTTAATGCTATATCCACATCGTCAAAAAGATTACCTGGTTTAATCATGTAACCCTTACTATTGAATTTTTCCTCAGCAGGACACCCGTAAAAACGAATAGTGCCTTTTGCGTCTCCTGCATCAATCGCTTCCTTAACTGCAAGTACGCAGCCCAAAGCCCCCGTACCTAAAAGATTGTGACCGCACCCATGACCAGGGGCATCTGGCTTTAAAGGCTTTTTTATAGGGTCGGTAGTTTGACTAAGCCCCGGTAGAGCGTCATATTCACCTAAGATGGCAATAACGGGTTTTCCAGTTCCATAACTCGCTACTAAGGCAGTAGGCATTTCAGCTACTCCTAATTGAACGTTAAATCCTGCTTCCTCAAGAGTTTTTGCCAAAAGTTTAGAAGACTCGTGTTCCTCTAATCCAATTTCAGCCCATTGCCATATTTTGTCGCTAACTTCAATAAGTTTCTCTCGATTATTTTTAATCCAGTTTTTATATTTTCTTGCAATCTCTTTAGAAATCATATTTAGAATTTTGTCATTATTACTTAAAAATTTATTTTTATAAAAAATGAATGAAATAAATAAATTAGAAAAATCAGATAAAATATGGGGTTAATCTTTAAAAAAATGGGAAGTGAGAAAAAGGAAAAATAAAAAATACACTTTATTATTTCTTACTATTAATTTTTTCTAACTAAAATTGTCGTAATTATACAATTTGAAAAACCTAACTCAATTTTAAAATTTATTTCTGAAAAAACTCGTTAAGGTTAAAGAGGTCTTAAAGACAATCATTAGTATGAATCGTTTAATCCTTCTTTTTTAACCCATGGAAAGGAGGTTTATCTCCTTCTGGAAATGGTGGATTGTACTTTTGTTCTTTAGTTGTTTCTAATAAATAAAAAACATGATGCTAAAAGTTTAATCTTTTGAGATCGGTAATTTTGCTGCTTTACTTGCCACTTTTTTAATAGTTTTTTCGACGATAGTTGTAGGATCGACTAAATTCTGTAGACCTTGGACTGCTGCTTCTGCTGCTTGACCAACTATATCTCCACTGATTATACCTCCACTCATTACTTCTTGTGCTACGATACCAGCGGCAGGAGTTAATGCTGCGGATACAATTGTCGTTACGGCAGCTATTGCGACGACTTTAGCGATCTTCTTTGCCGTTTCGTGATTTGCTCCTAATTTTTCTTCGACATCTTCTCCAACAGCTTCTAAGGCTCTCTTTAATCCTTTTATCAATGCATTTAATGCCTTTTCTTTCTTTACTTTCTTTCCTTCGTGATAGATTCCACTTTTATAAGAATGTTCCAAGAATTTTGTTAACGATTTATAAACGTTAACTTTTTTATACCCGTTCCATTCTTGATCCTTAAAATTTGTTAAAATGGTCTTCACAGACCTGCCTTTTTCTACGTCAAAATCGAATATTTTTGGTTCTTTTTTATCGCTCATGTAAACGGCTTCAAATATGTGATCGCCAAGTTCCTTATTTTCTCCTATTAAGATTCTAAAGTTAATTTGATTTGTTTTACCAATCATGCCTTTATGAAACTTAGCTAATGCTACTTTACCTTTTCTAGCTTTTTTATCTTTTTCAATAACCGTATCTGATCGCTTTTCGTCGAAGAAATCGTTTAACACATCCCAGGTATCCTTAAACACTTTCTTAGCTTTTTTTATCGGCTCTTCCAAAAAAATCACTTCCTAATTATTTAAATTTAATTTCGGTTATAATAAATAAATATTTCAATATCAATTTATATTTATGTCTAATAGATTGGTAGTGGACTGAATCAATGAAAAAAGAGAGTTAATTTTCTTTATTCGTAAAGAAAGAAGTGTAAAGCTTTAATCCAAAAGATTTTTGGACAAGAAATTGAACTACTCCTTGAAAGGCGTGGCTTTCTTTAAAAAAAAGTGTTTATTTGAGATCATTCAAAGCTCTGATAGCTGCTGATAATTTTAAATTTACTATCCCTAATTTACAATCGACCGTGGTCATTATACATAAAATGTTGCCACTTGCCTCTGAAAATAAAATTTTTCCATTTGCACTTTCGATAATTGCGTTATTAAATTGGCCTTGTTCAAGTTCTTGTGTTGCTCGATGAGCAGCTTTAAGAACCAAGGTTACCATTGCCGCTACTGCTTCAGGGTCCACCCATCCTGGTAAAGCACTCCCTTTAATCAATCCAAACTTCTCGATTAGCGTTGCGCCATGAACGCCCTTTATGGCTTTAAGAGATTCCAAGATCCCAGATATTTGTTCACTCATTTATTTTTTCACTCATCAAATTATTTTTATTTAAAATAAAAATAAGGTTCAATCATATTTAAGATAAACTAACCGAATTTAAAGGGGAAATTCAAGAATTAAAAAAATAATCAAAAATTGGACTCTTTAAGAAATATATAATACTTTAGACTTCTTTCAATTAAAAATATTCTATTTAAAAATTTTAATTAAAT
>JAUXAJ010000204.1 GCA_030620005.1 Promethearchaeota archaeon
TAAGGAACTTTTATCTGTTTTTTTGGTCTTCTTTCTACTTTTAAAATCATTTGAGTTGGGTTAGAAAAGTTTGGAATTTCTACGAAACCATTGGTTCCAAAAATATATGCTGTATGTGGCATCGTCAACCTTAGTGAAGATGATAGCATTGCTATTTCCCCATTCTCGTATTCAAAAAAGTAATAAGATGTCTCATCCACTCCAGTTTCTCCAAAACACGCACTACTCATTATTTTCATGGGAGTTTTTTTAAAAATCATGCTTGTAAAGGAAATAGGATAAATTCCAAGATCTAATAATGCTCCTCCTGCTAAAATAGGATTTATAAGCCGGTGATCAGGTTTTACTTTCGTTCTTCTTCCATAATCCGCCTTAACATGTTGTATTTCTCCTAATTTCTTTTCATCTAATAATTCTCGTAATTTCATGACACACGGAATAAATCTAGTCCACATTGCTTCCATGAGAAAGATTTTTTTTTTCCGAGCAGTTTTAATTACTTCTTCTGCTTGTTTAGCATTTATCGTAAAGGCTTTTTCACAAAGAACAGGTTTTCCATGATTTAAACAGAGCAATGCGTTTTCGTAATGGAAATTATGAGTTGTCGCAATATATATAACATCTATGCCGGGATTATTTACCAGATCTTCGTAATTATTGTATCTATTATCCACGTGAAAACGCTGACCAAATCTTTCAGCTTTTCCTTCTGTTCGTGAGGCAACAGCTTCCAATTTTGCCTCAGGAAGTTCTTTTAAACTAGCGGCAAACGCGTGTGCTATCAATCCACATCCTAAAATTCCCCAACTAATCAATTTACTCATTATAAACACTTTTTTTTTTAATTTTAAAAAATTAATTAATTACAAAAATCCAAAATCGTATTTAGGTATATTCTTGCCGCTTTTACAACGGACTTAAAATCAACGTATTCAACGGCACTGTGAGCACCTGACCCCTTAGGACCTATTATGGCTGTTGGAATTCCCGCCCCTGCGATCAATGCGGAATCCATCCACCCACTAAATCCCATGAATCGTGGTTTTCTGTTCAATACTTTCTGAGACGCTTTTATTATCGATTGAACAATTGACTCGTCTTTTAGAATCTCTAAACCAGGTCTATAAAAAAAGATTTCATGGTCTGCTTTAAATTGGTTGTCATTCAAGCATAACTCGCTGATAATATCTTTAATTTCTTTATCGACAATTTCAAGGGTTTCTTCCGGTAAAGTCCTTCTTTCTAATTCAATTTTGCAATGATCGGGATACGTGCTCAATTCGATCCCTCCATTTATTAGAGACGCATGGACTGAAGGAGAACCGCATAACGGATGTTTTTTTTGAGATAAAATTTCTTTTTCTAACTCTTCTATTTTAACTAAAAATTTCCCTGCTTTGACAATGGCATCAATTCCAAAATTGGCTAAACTTCCGTGAGCTGCTCTACCATGTACATTAACCTTAATCCAAGCAAATCCTTTATGGGCGAGTGCTATGTTTAAATTCGTTGGTTCACACACTATTGCGGCATCGGCGGAATATTCCTTGAGTGATTCTTCGGTTCCAATACTAGCATATTCTTCGTCTGCTACGAACGCAAGGATTACATCTCCTTTTAATTTTATACAAGATTCGACTATTGCTTGAACGGCGACGATCATTGCGGCCAAACCGCCCTTCATGTCGTAAGCACCTCTACCGTAAACCTTTCCTTTTTTATAAATGGGATTAAAAGGTTCGATTTCCATCCCTGTAATTGATACCGTGTCCAAATGTCCATTTAACATCATAGTTTTTCCATTACCAGTGCCCTTAAGAATGCTAATGACATTTTTTCTATTTTTTTCGATTTCTTGATATTTTACGCTTAACCCAATTTGTTCAAGACGATTTCCTATGTATTCTGCGATTTCAGACTCTCCTTGACCTTCTTTAACGAGCGTTGGATTGACTGATTTAATTTTAATTAGATCTTGAAGCAACTCTAGTAATTGGTCCTCATTTATTTTTAAACTATCCATATCTTTTCCCTCATATAATTTAGATTTTAATTATTATTCTTAAGTGCTTTAAAAAATTTAAAAATTTTATTTAGTTGTTATTACTTTATTTTATCCGAATGTTTTCGAAATAAAAGAAATTAAAATTGTTGAGAATTGAGAACATTTTATATCAAATCAACTAAAAGTATAATAATCTGCAAATGTTCTAAGTATTTTCTTTAATGGGAGGTCCACGCTAATTTCCCTGTCTTTTACATATTCAATGTATTTTTGTCCATCTAATGTAGTCTCTGACAAAACACCATCATTTATCCCATCAAACTCCACGGTTTTTAAACCAAACTTCTCGCATAAACTAATATTAAATGCTGGTGTTGCTTTTATCCACGCTCCATTTAGTAAGAGCTCAGTATAGCCATGATATATGAATAAATTAGTACCCATTCTTTTCATGAGTTTTTCGGGTAAGGTATGATTTCTAATATCCGCAAAATGTAACCTAGAAGGAATATTTAATGCTCTTGCTAAAGCTGCAAGAACGCAAGCTTTTTGCACGCACCAACCCTTCTTTTGTGTGATGATATAAGAGGCTTTATACCTTTTTCGTTTCGAGTAGAGACTTTCATAGGGATCGTAAAGGATTTCATCTCGAGTCCAGTAAAATATGGCCTTAGCCTTTTCAATCACGTTATTATCGGCTTTTTCCACTATTTTATTTGATAGATTTTTAACGATTTTTGAATCAGAATCGATAAAATATGTAGGCTTTAAATATTCTTCAGACATGTTGAATTAAATAATTAATAAATTGTTATAAATTTAACATGAGTCTAATCGTCGAATGCTTTTAAAATAACGTCAAACCGTTCCTTCAGACCTTCTTTTAAAATTGGTTGTTTATGAGTTAAAACATGTAATTTCTCATATTTTATGGCTTGAAACACGATGTCAGCTACATCTTTAGGAAGGATTCCAGGAGATTGCTCGAGAAATTCTCGAATTTTTTCCCCTCTATCCCCCTCTTCTCCCGTTTTTAAGAATTCCCCCAGATCTTGATATTCTGAGACGCGCATTAAAGCAGAAGAAAAGATTTTTGTATGAACAAAGCCAGGACAAAGTACAGAAACTTTAATTTTTGGACCGTGTTCTTCCAACTCGAGGGCTAGTCTCTCGGAGAGAAACACGACCGCGTGTTTAGCTACGCCATATGTAGCACCTCCTATACCACTAGAAATTAAACCCTCTATTGATGCTGTGTTAACTATGTGACACTCAGTGTTTTGCTTAATCATTATAGGAACAAACGTTTTAATGCCATGAATCACACCCCAAAGATTTACGTCTAATACAAATTCCCAATTTTTTAAATCATATTCCCAAGTAAGACGAGGTAAAGCAACACCTGCATTATTAAATAATAGATGTACTTCTCCGAATGTTTCAAGAGTTTTCTGTGCTAAAATCTCAATGTCGTTAGCCTTTGATACATCAGTCAAAACTGATAATACAATGGCTCCTTCTCGTTTCAATTTCCTTTCAAGTCTTTTTAATCCTTTCTCATCATTATCTGAGATGACTGTTTTCATCCCCTCTTCAGCACATCGATTTGCTAAGCCCGTACCAATGCCACTAGCAGCACCCGTGATAACCGCGACTTTATTTTTAAATTCTTTCATATTAAGTAATTTGATAATTATAAAAAAAAAAAGATTATTAAAAAAAAAGTAAAGTTAGAATTTAGTTACCCGAAAGTTTTCATTCGCATCATTTCTTTATTTCTTTATTCCGCCAATTATGTTTAATAGAGTTGTCTTTCCAGATCCCGAAGGTCCAAGTATCATTTTGAAATCTCCTTCTTCGACTTCTAAATTAATGCCGTCTAACGCCTTAATTTCAATGTCGGCCACGTGATATGTTTTTCAAAATATTTGTATTAGTATTTTGAATAAATGCTTATATCCTTCAAATATTGTTAATACACGGAATTCTTGGATTGATTGATAGTCTTAAATAAAATAAAAGAGATTTCTATAAATTAAATGTAGTAACCAAAGAAGTTGCCAAGGAAAACAAGAAAAAATTAATTGAAAAAAATATTTAAACAATTAAAAAAAGGTTTAAATGTGAAAAATCTTGACCGTGAAACTACTTAACGAGCTTGTTCGAGAAACGCCAAATCTTTCGCTTAAAGTCCCTCTAAGCTACATGGAAGTGCTTAAAAGGACTTTTGGTAAACCCATGATCATCAGGCAAGCAGAAGGACTGAAAAATACTTTAGAGAACTTACCTATTGTAATTAGACCTGACGAACTCATTGTGGGAACTTTTGACGAGGAAATTCCAGTCGCAATTCCTCGACCAGAGGGAACTGGACTCAGAATCATGCGAGAACTTGACTACCTTTCAAGAAGAGAAGTAAATCCTATCAACGTAAAGGACGAAGATATTAAAATAATGAAAGAAGAGATTGCTCCGTTCTTTGAGAATTTCAGAGTTCAGACGTATGCCGAAGAGATCGCACCTAATCACGTTTTTCAGATTTTATATCGCGGGCTTGCGTACGTGTCTACAGAAGTTGGTGGAATTGCGCATGCCGTTATCGATTATCGGCGACTTCTTGAAACTGGATTGAAAAAATATATCGAATTGTCCGAAGAGAAAATAAATGAATATTCTAAAGTTTTTGGAACAGAAGCCCGAGCCGACGAGAAAATAGCGTTTTATAAATCAATGAAAATCATCTCACGCGCCATAATCAATTTCGCTAAAAAGTACGCAGAAAAAGCCAAGATGATGGCAAGGCAAGAATCAGATCCAACCAGGAAGAAGGAATTAGATAAAATTGCCGAGACGTGCTTACAGGTCCCCGAAAAACCCGCTCATGATCTTCAAGAAGCCGTTCAATTCATTTGGTTCATCCACATGACACTTCACATTGAAAATTTTGAGCATGGCGTTTCTTTTGGAAGGCTTGATCAATACTTACTCCAGTATTATGGTGGAGATTCGGAAGAAGCAGTAAGACTCGTAAAAAATCTTTTATTAAAAACAAACGAGATAATCGCATTGTACGATTCCGTGGCAACTTTATACTTTGGCGGTATGGCAACGACTCAAGGAGTAGTCGTTGGTGGGGTTGATAAAAAAAATGGAAATGATGCTACAAATGATTTGACGTATTTGATTTTAAAAGCTCACGAAGAAGCTCAAGTTCCAAGTCCAAATATGGTAGTTAGATGTCATCATGGAACGCCATCTGACCTCTATCAAAAAGTAGCCAATATTGTTGGTAACGGAAAGAATATTCTTGCTCTCTACAACGATAAGGTAGCCATAGAAGGCTTGATGAGATATAATGTTCCGTTAGATGAAGCAAGAGATTAAGGAATCGTAGGGTGCGTTGGTTTGTCCACATCAGGTTTATCATATGATAATACGGGGGCGATTTTTCTTAGCTTGCCAAAAGCTTTAGAACTTGCTTTGGGAATTGACAATACCCTTGTCAGTAAACATGCAAATGTCAAAATCGATCCAAATTCCTTTAAATCCATTGATGATGTCTTAAATGCTTATAAGAAGTGTCTTAAAATCATCATGGAAATGTCAGTTATTGCTGCCAATGCTTACCAGCAAGCGCATATTGAATTAAAACCCACGCCATTAATGTCACTTTGTATCCGAGGATGTTTTGAGGAAGGTGTTGATGTGAATAAGGGTTCTGCAAAGTATAATTTTTCGGGTATTCATGTTACTGGTTTTTCTGATGTTGTTGATTCCTTAGCAGCGATAGACCATGCTGTATTTAAAGAAAAGAAATATGCAATGAGCGAATTGATTGAAGCTTTGAAAAAGAATTTCAGAGGAAATAAAGAATTACACCAATATCTTTTAAATAAATGCCCTAAATACGGGAGCGACGACGATCAAGTAGATATTTACGCTGAAAAGCTTGGGAAATTCATTTTTGATGCATCGAAAGGGTTACGATGCGCAAGAGGTGGAGAATACAGGGTGGGAATTCACGCAATGACCACCAATGTTGGCTTCGGGATGTTTACAAACGCCCTTCCATCAGGTAGAAAGAAAGGAAAAGCCTTGGTTAAGGACATTGCTCCAGGAGTTTCCGGTGAAAAGGGCCTAACAGCCGCTATAAAAAGCGCAACGAAGTTAGACCATTCGCTCCTAGCAAATGGATTGGCATGCACTTTTAACATCAACCCTGAAATAGCCAAGATAGATGGTGGAAAAACATTTGAAGCGTTAATTAGAACGTACATGAAGCTTGGGGGGATGTACGTGCAGTTTAATGCCATCTCGACAGATACCTTAAAGGACGCCCAAAAATCTCCAGAAAATCATAAGAATTTGATGGTTAGAGTTTCTGGATATAGCGCTCGATTCATTGACCTTCCTCGAGCAGTACAAAACGACATTATTAGCAGACATTGTTTTGATAATGTGTGAAGTGTAACAAGCACAATAGGTAAACTAATAGATTAAAAATGCCTAAAAAAACAACAGGATTAATTTTTAACGTTCAACGTTTTATCCTTCATGATGGTCCAGGGATAAGGACTACTGTTTTTTTGAAAGGATGCAATCTACGCTGCAAGTGGTGTCATAATCCTGAAGGCCTAGAATCTTATCCCGAACTAATCTATAGAAATTCGTTTTGTACATCTTGTGGAAATTGCGTTGAGGCTTGTTTAAGAGAAGCGATTCAACTTAATGACGGTAATGGCATTATTATAAAAAGAGAAAATTGTAATGCGTGTGGAGACTGCGTAAAGATTTGTAATTCTAATGCTCTAGATATAGCCGGGGAAGAAAAGAATGTAGAAGAGATTTTGGACGAAATTCTGTTGGACGAAGAGTTCTATAAAGAGTCAGGGGGAGGAATGACTATTTCAGGTGGAGAGCCATTATTGCAATACGATTTTCTTCTAGATTTACTCGAAAGGGCTAAGAAAGCTGGTTTGCACACGTGTTTAGACACGACTGGATTTCACGATTCAGAAAAGTTTAAGAACGTTCTTAAACACGTTGATCTCGTCCTTTACGACATTAAAACTTTTGACGATGAAAAGCATAAAAAGTTAACCGGCGTATCGAATGAATTAATAATTGAGAATTTAAAGCATTGCATCGAAGCTGGTATTGATATCATTGCCAGAGTACCCGTAATTCTTGGATATAATTTCATTGATCTTGAAAAAGAACTAACTGAACATGTTTTTAAGTTAAAAGATATTGGAATCAAGAAGATTGAATTGATACCGTATCATGGGTATGGAGAATTAAAATATGAAATGTTAGGAAAAAAGTATGAATTAATAATAGAGCCCATTGATCAAAATGAGATTTTAAAGATAGCTAAACATTTAAGTAAAGAACACGACCTCGTTATAAAAATCAGCACTCCAATAATTACTTGAAAATTGATTAAAAAGCCGTGTAAAATGACTATTTATTTGAACTTTACTTTATTTAATTTACATTATAAAAAAAATATAAAAAGGGTAATTTAAAATGAGTACAATATCAGAAGGATTGCAAAAATTTTTCGGACGTGGTAAATTCGAAGTAAAGACCTTTGCCGATGGTGTTTGTAATTACATTGGTTCTTTCGGTAATGTAGGTGTTGTTAAAACGGACGATGGTTTGGTGCTATTCGATCTAGCGCTGAGATTGTTCAATCGATTTATTTTTAAAACTGTTCGAGAATTTTCAAATAAGCCGATAAAATATATCGTTTATTCGCATGGACATTTTGACCATTGCCTTGGTTACGCTCCATTTATTGAAGAAGCTAATAGAAAAGGGTGGGAAATGCCCCAAGTAATTGCCCACGAGAATCTTGTAAGGAGATTTAATAAATATACAATGTTGGATACACATCAGGCGTGGACGTACAAGCAACAGTTTGCTTCAGTCGGAGTAAGAACCACAGATTCTGAAGCGGTGCACGAAAGGCTTGACCCTACGATCGTAATTCGCGGTAATGAGAGCTATAAATTTAAATTAGGGGTATATACTTTTGAGATCTATCACGATAAGGGCGAAACAGACGATAGCTTATGGTTATTCTTGCCTGAAAAGAAAGTTTTATTTACCGGCGATTTGTTTGTAAGTTCTTTTCCTAATGTTGGCTCTCCATTTAGAGTGCAACGCTACGCAAAACAATGGGCTCTTGCAAATGAAAAAATGATGGAAAAAAATGCAGAATTTTTACTTCCTGGGCATGGCCCATTAATTGAAGGTAAAGAAAAGATTAAGGCACTCTTAAAAATTACGGCTGAGTCCATGCATTTTGTTCACGATGAGGTAGTGAAAAGGTTGAACGAGGGAAAGTGGTTTGAACAAATTTATCACGAGATGCTTGAAATCTTTCCAGATAAGTTTAAAAAACATAAATATTTGAGACCATTGTATGGGGAATATCGTTTTGCCATACACGATGTTTACAGGCTCTATCACGGCTGGTATGATACAGGAAATCCGACTGATCTATTTCCCTCAAGATCTGACGAGATTGCTAAGGAATTCTTAAAAGTTGCCAATGAAAGGAAATTTATTGAACGCGCTAAACAACTCGTTAACGAAGGGAAATTTCAGCTTGCCCTTCATGTCCTTGATGTTGTCGTTAAAGCAGATGATTCGACAAGTTCCGAAACGCTTTTAGATGCTTTAAGATTAAAACAAAAAATCTTGAAGAAAAAAGCCAAGGAAGAAATGTCCTTCATAGCAATGAACATTTTAAATACTGGCGCTCTTCAAATCAAAACGAAAATAAAGGAATTAAAAAAAAAATCGAAGTGAAGTTAAGATAAGATCTATTTTAATATTTATAAAAAATCTGTTTTTCCCCTTGAGATAAATTACATAATCATTTTTTTCAATCATGACGAATTTTGCCGATCTAATTATCCGTACATTCGAACATAAGCCTATTGATAGGATAGTTTGGCAACCACGATTAATGTACTGGTATAATAGTAATAAAATTCGAAGGCTTACATCAGAAAAATATCCTTCCGTGGAAGAATTCGTGCCAAAAGAGTACATCGGCATGAGTATCAAGGAAATTTACGATGATCTTAACGCTTCAATTCGTTACCCTACCGAAACTTTCGGTTTTCCATTATTTTTTACGGCTAGGAAACCAAATCACCAGATTAAAACAAAGATTAAAAGGTTAAAGGATAAATCCCGGCTAATGAAGATTATGACACCTGTAGGAGAGGTTAGCGAAATTTCAAAAGGAAACCATATAACTGAATTTTTAGTGAAAAAAGTTGCAGATCTAAAAGTAATAAAATATATTGAAGATCAGTGCGATTTTAAATTTAGCGAATACATGTATGACAAAGCTAAAGAAGAGATGAAGGGTTATGGCATTCCAATAAGTTATTACTTTCGAAGTCCGTACATGAAGTGCGTGCTATCTTATTTGGGGCTTGAAAGAACCATAATATATTTACGGCGCTATAAAAACGAAATGGAAGATTTTTTTCATCACATTGAACAGATTGATTTGAAGAATTACGAGCGTGTCATTACAAAATGCCCGTTGAAGATTTTAAATTTTGGAGAAAACATAGACCACCATATATCTTCACCAAGATATTTTGAAAAATATCTCTTTGAATATTACGAAACGCGAGTGAAATTACTACACGACGCAAATAAATTTGCTTTCATTCACATAGACGGGTCTTTCAAGCACCTATTACCG
>JAUXAJ010000255.1 GCA_030620005.1 Promethearchaeota archaeon
TGGTTAATGGCAATGAGAGAGAAGGCTGTCCAATTAGGGTTTGGTCCAATGCCCGAACAAAAACTATATACGGAAAGTGTAATTAAAGAACATAATCCTTACATGGAATTGCACGAACATCGACAAAAGTGGTTATCACCAAGTATAAAACAAACTCCAGGTGCTAAAATCGCGTATTTTGTTGGTTGCACTGCAAGTTACAGGGAACAAAATATTGCAGTCTCAACCGCCGAAATTTTAAATTTGCTTAATATCGAATATAGAATTCTTAAGAACGAATTTTGTTGTGGATCTCCCGTTTACATGACCGGACAAGCGGAAAAAGCACGAAAAATAGCTGAAGAGAATGTTAAAATATTCAAGGATGAGGGAATTGAGAAAATTATTACATCTTGCGCAGGATGCTATAGAGCTTTAAAGGAAATTTATCCACAAAAATTTAATCTTGACCACGGAATTGAAATCATTCACTTACCCGAATTGTTATTGGACAAGTTAAACAACGGCGAATTACAATTCAGCGTGGATATTAAAATGAAACTAACATATCACGACCCTTGCCATATTGGTCGCCATCTGGGCATATACGAACCCCCAAGAGAGTTATTATCCAAAATTCCTGGGATCGAACTTGTAGAAATGAACAGAAATAGACATAATGCCTGGTGTTGCGGTTCAGGTGGAGGTGTCCGTTCAGCATTCAAGGATTTATCTAGTTTCGCTGCTAATGAACGGATTGAAGAAGCTAAAGCAACTACGGCCGAGGGCATTGTCTCATGTTGTCCTTTCTGCTTGAATCAGTTTAAATCTAATATTAAAAATGCTGAAATTAAAGCCCTAGATATTTCTGAGTTAGTAAGAAAGGTAATTTAATTATTACAAGCAATTTTTAATACTCTTTTTTTTCTTAAAATATATTCATGATTCTTAAATCTATAAATAGTTAATTGAATATGATAAATCTTAAATAAAATAGGGCAGTCTTATTTTTCCTTGATTTTTAAATTTTTTAAGCTTGATTTAAATTAATAAGCATTCATTCATTAGACTTTCTTGATATTTTGGTTTAATGCAAAAAAAGTGTATTTTCAGATATTCTGTTAAGAATGAGCTTACAATTAAAACCGAAAGCAATCGTTTTCGATGTCACTAATAAAAAGTTGAGTAAAGCTGAAGCTACTGAAAAGCTAGTTTCTATCATTGAAGAAAGTAGCGATTACAGGCTTCGTTCCATTGCGATAAAGGCAATGGGAAAAGTTGGAATTTTAAACGAAAAAACATTTAAATTTCTTGAGAATTGCTTAGTATCGGATGAAAGTTCGCTCGTGAGAAGTGCAGCAGTTAAAGTTCTTTCAAAACGATTTTTTAATGTCGCAATTAATCCTCTAATATGGGCCGTCAATAACGAAAGATCGGCAATAGTTTTAAAAACAATACTTCAAGTTCTTGACAAGAACGATGATCATCAAATTGAAATCTTAAGAACAAGGTTAGTCAAGAGGCTTGAAAATATCTACGATGTTAAAAAAGAAGTTCAACTCTTTTTAAACTTGGAAGTGTTATATGCAGAGTTCTCCAGAGAATATGACTTGAAAGCAGGCATTTCTTGATATAAAACCGTGGAAATGTTAATTAACCATGCCGATTCAATTGGATTAATTTCGAGATTAAACTATTTAAAATTGGGAGGGATTGAGTTAATTCCATTACCTAAAAAGGTGAATTCACTTCACTATCTGAGAAAAATCTACCATGAAAGAGAATGAATTTTTGCTAAAAGTTGCTCAAGTGCTTTTTTTATAAGAAAAGTAGAAGTTAAAACTATTAAGTTTATTTCTTTTTTCTTAAATTGAGTGGTTTTATCTTTCAGTTTCATTCAATGATTTTTAATCGCGTCCAAGATTTTTTGATATCCCTCCATGATTAAATATGAAACGACTGGAACATGGCCTTCTTTTATTTTGATCATGATTTGTTCTTCATGTCCCAGATCGGGGTCAATATTCTGATTTAAATATAATAATAGACTTGAAATTCCTCTCTTAAATTAACTAATTTTTCGCTCATCTCTAGAATTTGGTCCATCAATTCCTTTACCTTATTAAGAATGTCATCATAGTTATTCTTTTCTTCAATTTCAAACCATTTAATTTTTATAATAGTGTTCTTTTTTTATCTCATTGTCTAATTTAATCACATTTCATAATATATATGATTAGTAATAAAAATGAGGAAGATCTACAATGCCAAAAGCGAATGTAAATAATATAGAGATTGAATATGAGACAATCGGGGACCCGATTTCAAAACCGTTGTTATTGATAGCGGGACTGGGAAGCCAGATGCTTGCTTGGTCGGATGAGATGTGCGAAATTCTTGCGAATCGTGGCTTTTTTGTCATCAGATTCGACAACCGAGATGTAGGCTTGTCAACAAAATTTGAAGATGCTGGTTTGCCGAACTTTTTGGAGATTAATGCTGCCTATGTTCGTGGAGAGATACCCGAAGTACCATACATTTTAGAGGATATGGCTGGTGATGCCATTGGTGTCTTGGATGCTCTGAATATAGATAAGGTACATGTCTGCGGTGCTTCTATGGGGGGAATGATCTCACAGGTTCTAGCATATAGACATCCATCTCGGGTGCTATCTCTCACGTTAATCATGAGCACGACTGGAAATCCCGATCTACCGCAAGCTAAGCCAGAAATTATGGCGCAATTCTTTACACCCGTTCCTTCCGGACGCGAGGCATTTATTGAAGAAACGGTCAAGCGCAGTCGTCTCATTCACGGCACTTTTCCTTATGACGAGGATCAATCAAGAGAGTATAGAGCAAGAGAGTACGATCGCAGTTATTATCCCGAAAGGATAGCGCGCCAATTAGCAGCAATGGCTGTTCCCAGTAATCTGAAACCCAAACTTTCTGCAATACGAGCGCCTACGCTTGTTATTTATGGGAGAGAAGATCCACTTAACCCTGTTGAAGCGGGTAAAGACATCGCAACAGCGATACCCGGAGCAGAATTATTGATTTTGGATGGAATGGGGCATAGTTTTCCTCGTGAAGTCATACCACGTATTGTAAACGCATTAGTTGCTAATAGCAACAAGAATGGCAATTAGAAAATAATGAAAGAAAGCAACAGAGCCGGTCGAGTTCTAGGAATGCTTGAAATTAGTGAGTAGATGAATATCTGATAATAATGATAGCGAAATAGAGTCTTTTGTCAACCGATTAACACACAGAAAAGCATATTTCGGTGTCCCATTTAATCTTTTTGACCTTCTCAAATTGTTTATTTAATAGTCTTTCCTTGTCTTGAAGGACATCTATTTCGAATTGAGGGATTTTAGCGCCTCTGAATGGGATTGTATTTTTAACATCTTTCATGTGTATTTTGTCTCTCAAAAACTCTCCTTTTAAAATTCAAGATTGGATAATATATTAAAAATTATGAATTAATCTTGTGTTCTCGTTCTTTTTTTTGACAAAAGAAAATGAAATGATAAAAATATTTAAAAATGATTGAGAATGAAAGAAATGTAATCATAATTTTCGATTAAAATCAATATTGATGAGTTAATTAAAATGCCAATAATTTCAATTGAAGTTAAAGGAAAAGTTAAAACCCCTAATATTGACCCATCGTGCTGGATTTCAGAATCCGCTTGGATCGTTGGCGATGTTACGATGGGTCCAGAAAATGTCGTGTATCAAGGCGTAATAATTAGAGGAGATTTTGCCAAGATTAAGATTGGAGCTAAAAATGTGTTCCAAGACGCGTGTATAATCAATACTGCTGAAGGTTGTAGCACTAAAATTGGCGATAATAATTTAATCGGGTTTGGCGCAATTGTTCACGGTGCAACAGTTAAAAATAATGCTGTTGTTGGTATACAGTCTGTTCTCATGATTAGAACGATAGTTGATGACGATGCTATGGTTGGAGCCACTTCTTTCGTAGGGATGGGTAAAAAAGTAGGAACTGGACAAAAATGGATTGGTCGCGAGCTGA
Source organism: Promethearchaeota archaeon (assembly GCA_030620005.1). The sequence goes on from JAUXAJ010000255.1 coordinate 4,022, forward strand.
AAGGCGAAGACACGCAAGGAAAACTCTGGGAAATTGGTCGCCAATCGTGGAGAAAAATGGGTCTTTCAATGAAAGATCAAAAGGAAAAACCATAATCTTTTTTTTTTAATATCTTTTTTTTCTAAAAATATATTCTTGATTCTTCAATCTATAAATAGTTAGTTGAATTATGTAATTTATATGGTGAATTATAAATGATAAGTAGCGAAATTATTACTAAATTAGAAGAAATTGTTGGGGAAAGATTTGTTTCAGATGACTCGGAGCTTCAATTTTTATATCATTATGATTTTATTACGGCAGAGCCAGAAGGAAAATGCGACATTGTAATAATGCCAAATACCGCAGAAGAAGTCCAGGAAATTGTCAAAATTGCTAATAAATATAAAATTCCAATTGTCCCCTGGGTCTCGGGTATAAATTTCGGCGGAATTGCTAATCCTCGAAAAGGAGGCATTGTTGTTGATTTGAGACGATTAAATCGAGTGCTTGAAGTAAACGAAGACGACATGTACGCCGTGGTGGAAGGAGGGATTACTTGGGCAGATTTACAAGGATATCTTGAAAAAAATCATCCTGAATTAAAGGCTGGAATTACTTGGTCTCCTCCAGGCACTGGAGTTGTTCCAGCGTGCTTATGTTATGGAATGTTTGATTTGGGAATGATTGGTGGGACTGGTGCTGAGTTCATAAACGGTTTGGAAGTAGTTCTTGGGTCTGGAGATTTAGTGAAAATTGGTTCGTGCAGCCTTTCTAAATATTGGTATGGCAGGCAACCTTTACCAGATTTAGCTGGGTTGTTTATTGGATGGGAAGGTACAACAGGGATCGTGACTAAAGCTGCCATTAAGTTATGGCCAATTTTGCCTTTTCGTACTTCATTTACTGGCCTTACTCTCAAGATGGACGATGGTGTTCCCGTAATACTTAAACTTTCGAAAGCTGGCCTTGGTATTACCGACCTTGTCATGGTTAACCTTGGTTGGAGTCAATCAGTTCAGGAATTAAACGAGAAAAGCGTGCCTAAAGATGCTATAGAAGCACAGATGCCAGATTTTATTACGCTCATTGCAACCCAAGCTTATACTGAAAAACAACACGAAGCTCAATGCGAAGCTATAAAAAGTATTTGCAAAAAAGGTCGCATAAACCTACTTTCTTCGGAAGAAGGAGTAGAAGTAATAAAGCCTCCACCAGTTCAACTATGGGGTTGCTGGAATTTCTCAAGAGGTGGTGGAGGAGAGTGGATTGGCTCTTATTGTTCAACTCGAGAGATTGTAAATTATTACAATTTATCCAGAAAAATATGTCTTAAATACGGGAAACCTCCTCAATTTTATAGCAGGCTCATGTTTGGTGGCCATTACGCAGTCGCTCGTACGAATATTAATTTTAACAAGAACGATCCCGAGGATATTGAAAATGCCAGGAAACTTCTCAAGGAAATTCACGACGAAGTCCAACAATTAGATGGAGTAGTGATGTACAAAGCTCCAAAATGGGCGCTTCAATCACACAAGGCTAAAATCCTTCCTGCGACAAACGAATTGATCGAAAAGATTAGACACGTTCTTGATCCAAACAAAATAATGAATCCCGGACAGGGAGTTGGAGAAGATTGATATGGCTAAGCTTAAAGTTAGATATATCCCCGGAAAAGGCATTTCTAAACTGAAAACTGCCTTTGAGAACCACAAGCTTGATAGAAATCAACAATTGGAGCACTATGATGACGTGTTTTATCAATGTGGAAAGTGTGGCACGTGTAGAACTGCTTATAAGGAAGCTTATTGGTCGCGTGTTTGTCCATCTGGAGAATTTGGTAAGTTTGAGGCGTATTATCTTGGAGGAAAAAATTTACTTGCGTGGGGCTTGACATCTGGCAAACTAAAGTGGACTGAAAACTTGGCTAAAATCTTTTATTATTGTTCGGTTTGCTTGGCCTGCACGCAACAGTGCCAAATACCGGAACTTCACACATTCGCGGGCGAATGGTTAATGGCAATGAGGGAAGAAGCAGTTCAAGCTGGTTTTGGTCCAATGCCAGAACACGTGCAATATACTGAATATATATCAAATGTAAATAATCCATATGGAGAAAAACACGAGAATCGGTTAGATTGGTTGCCGTCAACCATCAATCAATCCCAAAGCGCAAAACTAGCGTATTTCGTTGGCTGTACTTCGAGTTATAGGGAGAAAAATGTGGCAATTGCCACAGCTGAAATATTGAATTCATTACAGGTTGAATTTAAAATTCTTCAGGATGAGAGCTGTTGTGGGTCTCCTGTTTACATGACGGGCCAGACCGAAAAGGCAAAAAAGATCGCCGAAGTAAACGTAAAGATGTTTAAAGATTCTGGGATTGAAAAAATCATAACTTCCTGTGCTGGATGTTATAGAACGTTGAAAGAAATATATCCTAAAAAATTTGGTCTGGATCATGGAATAAAAATTGTTCATTTACCGGAATTTTTATTAGACCAAATAAAAAGTGGAGCATTGAAGTTTAACAAGGAAGTTAACATGAAAATAACCTATCATGACCCTTGCCATATTGGTCGCCATATGGGCATATATAAAAAACCTAGAGACGTTTTAGAAAAAATTTCCGGGATAGAACTGGTAGAAATGAATCGAAATAGACACAATTCCTGGTGCTGCGGTTCTGGTGGGGGTTTCCGGGCGGCATTAAAGGATTTATCTAGTTTTGCTGCGAAAGAAAGAATAAAAGAGGCAAAAGACACTACGGCAGAGGCAATAGTATCTTGTTGTCCTTTCTGTCTAAACCAATTCAAGGCAAATATAGCTGATGATGAAATAAAAGCGTTAGATCTTTCCGAGTTGGTACAAAAATCAATTTAAACTTTTTTTTTTAAATCCCAAATTTGAAAAATTATTTCTTATCATATTTCATTGATAACATTAGCAACTATTAATTATATTAATTATATTAATAAAATAGAACGCCCAAATCTTGCAAAATACAAAAATATTTGGAAATATTAAGGATTTCGTAAGAAAAGCTATACAAGATGAAAAAATGGTTACGTTTTATAAAAGAAATCAGAATCCAACTAAAATCTTTAAGAATTTTAATATAAAAGTAGAACTGGATGAATGTAAAGAAATAATACTCCAGGAAGAAACAAGAGTCGAACTTGGTGGCGTTAATAAAAAATCATTTTTAATCATTTACCCCTTAAATGAATTGTCATTTATAGATCACAATAAAATCACGTTAATAGGACCCGAAATCAACCAGCGTACTGGTCCGAATTTGGATTTTGGAGTGTTTATTTTAATTGGATGCGCTCGACTTTCAGAGAAAGAATTTAACAGCCTGAGACGGTTCAGTTTTATCTCAGATGGCATTGAGGGCTTCTTAAT
>JAUXAJ010000368.1 GCA_030620005.1 Promethearchaeota archaeon
TTTGTAGATGATTACGGAGATATAATTGGACATGTAAAGGGAAAAAAACCAGGAAAAATTATATTGTTCGATGGTCACATTGATACCGTTCCCGTATCTGACGATTCAAAGTGGGGTCATCCTCCTTTTAGTGGAGAAATCGAGGATGGAAAGATATATGGTCGTGGAGCTTCAGATATGAAAGGTCAAGTGAGTGCCATGATAGTGGCCGCTGCTTATTTTGGTCAAGATACCAAAAGAGATTTTGCTGGAGATATATATGTTGCTGGAGTAGTGCACGAAGAATTATTTGAAGGAGTGGCATCTCGAGAAATAAGCAATGCAATAAATCCCGATTATGTTGTAATATGTGAATCGTCAGAATTAAACTTAAAAATAGGACAACGCGGCCGTGCAGAAATTGTCTTGGAAACTTTTGGAAAACCCGCACATGCAGCCCATCCTGAAAAAGGAATAAATGCCGTGTATAAAATGTCAAAAATAATAGAAAAAATTCAAAATATTGAAATTCCATCCCATCCTGTATTGGGAAGAGGGGTAATTGTACTTACTGATATAAAGTCTTCGCCATATCCTGGTTCTTCCGTAGTACCTGAATATTGTAGGGCTACTTTTGATCGAAGAATTCTCGTAGGAGAAACTAAAGAATCTGTTTTAGCACCAATTCTTGCATTGATTGAAGAGATGGTAAAGGAAGATCCTGAATTAGTTGCGAAAGCTTCGTATGCTATGGATAGTAAGAGATGCTATACGGGAAAAACCATTCAAGCAGAAAAATTCTTTCCGGGGTGGCTTTACGATAAAAGTGACGAATTTGTTCGGACAGCATTCAAAGGATTGAAAGAAGCGGGATTATCTCCGGAGATTACTCACTATTCATTTTGTACAAATGGGTCCCATTATGCTGGAGAAAAAGGTATAAAAACCATAGGTTTTGGCCCATCAAGAGAAGATTTAGCTCATATTACGGATGAATATATTGAACAAGAACAATTATACAAGGGGGCAGAAGGGTATTACGGACTTCTTAAGTCAGTATATAATATAAAACGATGAATAATAATAAATGATGTTTACTTGATTTTAAATATAAAAACAATTTATGAATTTAAATACATGAATAATGTCAGAACTATTATCTCCAGAGTTAGAAGGATATTGGCTGACTGAAGGATATGGTTATATATTAGAAATAAGGGATGATAAGTTAACACTTTACGAGATTACAAAAATAAGTTGCTTAAAACTAGAAAACCTAAGTGGTTTTATTCCAAAATTTCCTATTGATTTAAAAGAATACAAGCATCTGTTAAATATACAAATAAATAGCGAGGGTAAGCTTGTTTTTGAAGTGATAGGGATTACCATTCGTTATATCGCAAATAAAATAGATAAATTGCCTTTACCATGTGAAAACATGGCAACAACAAAATCAAAAGATCCGATTAAAAACTTTGAAATATTTTGGCACACATTTAACGAACATTATGCATTTTTCAAGGAGCGAAGGGTGGATTGGCAAGCGGTATATGAAAAATTCCGTCCTAAACTAACAGCTGAAACGGATGAGAAGAAATTGTTTCACATTTTAACTAACATGGTGATTCGATTAAAGGATATGCACATATCAATAAACGCGGATGAAACTAGCTGGTTAAATTTTAGATTATTACCACATTGGTTAAATTTAAATTACATGGCTGAGGCGCGTGACAAGGATGATGAATTATCTGCTCAAGAAAAACCCTCAAAAGGAAAAATTGCGGAATTTTATGAAAATATTGCATTTCGTGATTTCTTACCGTTAATTAAAGAAAAATATCTTGAAGGAAACATTAACAGAGAATGCAATGGGATGATTTTTCACGGGATAATTAATGACGTGGTGGGATATATTTATGTGGCGCGAGAAGGTCTTTATCTAAGTGATCTTTATATTGATAACGACCCGATTGAAAGCATGACAGTACTTAATAGGGCATTAGACAAAATTGTTGGTGATTTACAAGATACTAATGCAATTATTCTTGATTTACGATTTAACATGGGAGGTAATGATTTTTTCACACTTGCGATAGTCGAAAGATTTGCTGACCAAAAACGTCGTGTAATTGCAAAACAAGCAATTAATGGAAATGAGCTCTCTCCTTTATGGAAATTTCATGTTGATCCTAGCGATAAAAAAGTCTTCTCTCAGAAAAAAGTTGTTGTCTTAACCAGCGGATTAACTTTGAGCTCAGGAGAGGTTCAAACGATTGCCATGAGTGCCTTTCCTAACGTAACAACGATAGGCGAGCCAACAATGGGCTGCTTATCTGATACACTTCTTCGACATCTTCCCAATGGTTGGACTTTCACCTTATCAAATGAGATTTTTTACAGCTATGACATGACAGTGCATGAAGCAGTCAGATTTCAACCTCACATAAAGATCAAAATGGATCCTGGAAGTTTTAAGGATGGACGCGATAATATTTTAGAAAGAGCCTTAGAATTCATAAAGGAAGAAAAATCAAGCTAAATATCGTGGTCTTCAATTTAAACTTCGATTTAATATTAAATAATTATTCTAAAACAAATTCTAGACCTTGATTAAGAATATCAAATTATTATTATTAAAATAATAATAATCAAAAAAAGAGTTAAAAGAAATAAAATGTCAAAATTACCTGAACAATTAATGAATATTGTAGAAGATAGTATTTCTCAAATGATGGCACAAACGAAAGTTCCTGGTGCTGCGCTCGCGTGTATTGTAGGAGAAGATGTAGTTTATGCTAAAGGGTATGGTGCTCGAGACCTGAAAAGAAATCTTCCCGTAACAACAGATTCTTTAGCTCCTATTGGCTCGTGCTCAAAGTCTTTTACAGCCTTAGCAATCATGCAATTAGTAAGTGAAGGAAAACTAAATTTAACCGATCCGGTAAATAAATATGTTCCTCTCAAATTAGGAAAAAGCGAAGATCCAATCACGATCCATCACCTATTATCAATGTCCTCGGGAATTCCACATCTAGGTACGGCTGAAGTGGTCATTAAACGGATAAGTGGAATAGATGATACTCACGTTCCATTAAGTAGCATGGATGATTTTTACACGTTCGTAAATGGTGCTTCGCAGTGGTTTGTTGACAAACCAGCCAAGCGATTTGCCTATCTCAATGAAGGTTATACGATGCTTGGAGAAATTATTGAAAAAATCTCGGGAATGAAGTACGAAGAATACATTAAAGAAAGGATTTTAAAGCCTTTGAAAATGGAAAGGAGCACTTTTGACGAACAAGAATATTATAGTGATCCCGATTTTACAACGGGTCATATTCAAAAATTTGAAGATGGAAAACCGAAAACTGTAGCTAGCCCTCAAATGTTTAGCAAATTTGCTAATGCTGCGGGAGGAATCATGAGTTCAATAAATGAGTTAACGAATTACCTAAGAGCAATAATGAAAGGAGGCATCTTTAACGCGGAAAGAATAATTGACGAGAACTTACTCAAAAAAATGTTTGAAATCCACATAGAATGTTCCACCATGGGACAATACATCAATGTAAATGGCAGGGAAGGGTATGGATATGGATGGATGACGACCCATTATTTTGGGGAAAAAATCATATTTCACACGGGAGGAACGGGTAATGGACTCGCCGTCTTACTTTTCGTTCCAGATAAGAATATTGGATTGATAGCTACTTGCAATTCCCATGTTGGAGAAATATTAGCGCTTTTCATGGTCTTTGCTGCTCTTGCTATTTTATTAGGAAAAAATCCGTTGACTGATCTTCCTCCATTACTAATAATGCAAAAGTTAAAT
>JAUXAJ010000062.1 GCA_030620005.1 Promethearchaeota archaeon
TTTGTTAGTTATCATTTGATTTGAATAACATCTAGTTCCTTACAAATGAGTGCGCTTTCAAAAATGTGTGAAATGGAAAGTGGAGTTCGTCCATCGTCACCATTAATTAATTCTTTTATGTAAGTCCCTCCTTGAGTTTCGATTGTAAATTCAAATAATTGAGGGCTAATATAATTGCCATCAATTTTATAGATTAATTTTTCTCTTATTTTATCAGCACGACGGTGAGACACTCTAATTGGCGTTCTTTGACGTATTTTCCGATTTTCTAAACAATTCTTTAAATTTTTTCTTTTTTCCTCAAAGTCCTCCAACCTAAATTCTTTTTTGGATTCCACTAACGCTCGATAAACTTTTCTAGTATTTTCGGTATTTTTTTTAAGCTCTATAACTTCTCTTTTACTACTGTATCTTAAACTGCTAATTTTTACCTTTTTTTTATTACTTTCATTAACTCGCTCTTTAATGGTGATTAAATCTAAGGTTCTAATTTTTGGATTTTTTAGTTCGAGAATAAAAGGTCTCCCATCCCCTAGCATCCGAACATCGATGTCTTCCCTCCCCGCGCCATGAAATTTCGAACCTGTTGATATTGATTCCTTAACGAATTCAGGGCTTATATGTTCTTCCACGCTTGTCAAATATTGCTTTCCGGTGAAATTACAAGTTTCACATCCCTTTCCCCGACATAGACGGCAATCCCAATGGGTTTGAGGGATCCCTCTTATTAATTTGTTGTATTTCCCGTAGATGAATAAAGATTTTAATCGAATGTTAACTTGAAACGATTCAAATTCCAACGAAAAATTGAATAAAACATCGGGATTATTGAATTCAGTAGGTACTTTTAAAATATTTGTCAATTGTTTTCCAACAACACGATTGAAATGGCTTTTAAAAGATTCTGCTTCTAAAAGAGTGAATTTAGCTTTGAATTTATCCTCCCGATTAATTATTTGGGGGTTTAAAGTCGTTCCAATTAGCAAGTTTCTAAATTCAATATCTTCGAGTAATTCTTTTGCCTTTCTTACATATTTTGGTATTTCAGAAAAAATATTGTTGCATAAAAAACACGAAAGATCGATTTTTTTTTTAGAATATTCAAGACCTTCGTTTTCCAAGACTTTTTGAGCTGGTATATAATTTGAGTTCTCAGCCAAAATTCTCAAAATTTTTACAGCTTCTTCCTCGACATTTTTTTCACAAGACAAATATTTTTGATGGTTTTCCATGGTTAAAGCAAGTAATAACGAACTTCCTCTTTCCATGTTTGTTGTATTTGTCCCTAATAAAGAATACATCCTACCAAGACAATTAAGATACAAATAATTATTTTGATAAATCTCAATAATTTTTTCGAAAATCATCTTAACAAGATATGAAAGGACTATTTGTTATTATTATTAATTTTACTAAAGAAAGGTTATTATAAAAAATTAAGTACGCGAAATACTGACATAAACATAATACATATAACAGAAAAAAAAAAAAAAAAAAAAAAAAAATAGTTATAATTTTGGTTCCTTTTCTTCCCAGTCGTAATCAAGCTTTACAAATTTCTTCGTATATAACAGAGAAACAATTAGAATTAAAGAACATATTGGCCCCCATATCACTAAACCCATTGAAAATGTCAATGATCCAACCGTAATATCAGGAAGTGTCATGATCGTACCTAGCAGCAAAACTCCAACAGCTTGGAAGATATTAAGAATAATACTAGGATATCCGGTATATATACCTGCTTTTAACATCCCCGTGGTTTTTTCATCGTCTTCTGCAATATCTGCATATATTATATACGGGAAGAGAAACCATCCTCCTAAGATTGCTGCTATTCCTAAAATAAAAACCACACCAAATAATAATTTGGGAATCTCCGGAATTAAACCTAATAATGTAATGGGAAGGAAACAAATTGCTAAGATAAAAATTCTCATCAGAGTTGGTTTTTTGCCGTTTTTTTGTATCATTTTTCTCCAAAGATATAAAGAAGTAAAGATCCCTAGCAGTAATAATATCGCAACAATTAAATATTCCATTGTTCCTAAGTCTAAAACCACTTCAATATATGTAAGCATTACCGTGACTATTATCGACCATCCAAAACCAGAAATACCCACCATGAGTACCATTAAATTATAATTCTTATTTTTAAGGATAATCTTCAAGTTCCCGATTAAATTAGTGTCAATTTCATAGTGTGGTTCCGTAGGTAATACAAAACAAATTAAGGAAAATAACACGATTGCGATTGATCCAAACGACACGACGATCAATAAGAATTCCGAAGGAATAGTATTTACATCTGTTTGTATCTTGTCAAAAACTCCTGTTAATACTAACATGGTAGTTAAAGCCATTATTCCATTTCCTATATAAGCAAATGTATTTTGTGTTTGAGAAACCATTGGTCGTTCTTCCACTGGAAATATTTCAGCCATCCATGCTTGGTAAGGAGTTGTCACCGCATAAGATATTCTGAATATGATATCCCATACTAATAACCATCCAAATAATGCCGTTTTATTAGCTAAATCTGGTAAAACTAAAGCAGGCAACAATAGAAATATGAAAGAGATTCCAAGCAATGGTGCAAACATTATTATATATGGTTTCCTCCTTCCCCATTTTGTATATTTTGCATCGCTAACCCATCCTAATAAAAATTGAGCTGCAGCTATACTTAGATAACCCATTGATTGTGCAAAACCAACGAGAAATGGTTCTAATCCGTATCCTATGTAATAAAGAGTGAACATGGCAAATCCTTCAATGCCTAAGACAAGAGAACTGCTCAATCTGGGAAATGCATAAAGAACCCTTTTACCTCTTGTAGTTTTACTTCTTTTTATTCCTTTAATTTCGCTCATTTTTATTCACGATAAAAATTTAGTTTTATTATATTTAAAAATGAAATGTTAATTATAATATAGTCTATGATTTATATAAAGATTTTATAAATTTAGAAAAATTTACATATAAACAAATAAATCGAATAGCGTCTAAAAATTACAATTAAATTTCAATAGAACATGAGGAGATTAAGGTGCATAAAAACTAGCTATATTTCAGGAATTATAATAATAGTAATTGTATTAATGAAATATTAAAATTCAATTATCCTCATCATGCCATCCTAAATCCTTTAATACAGCGTCCAATGCTTCTGATTCTTCGTCTAAAATGAATTTCGTGTCATATTCAGAAGCAAGACTAGATGCATTAAAATCTGGAACGCCCAATTTATCAAGCGAAGGCAGTTCACCCGGAGGAACTATATCTTCTGCAGGTTCAGGCGCCTGAGTTAAATTTTCATCTTCAATTTCCATTGGTGTGTAGTCTTCAAGGGGGACAGGAGGAACCTCGTCGTCATATACCTTAAATGGGGCTGTTGGCTTAGATGCTGCTGCTTTGGGAAGTCCAATAGCTCTACTTTGACTTGGAAGTCCCACGCTTGTAGCTTTGGGGATTGAGACGACATTTTTTACGTTACCTACTTCAAGATCTCCAAAATCTTCCGTCCCTTCCCCCCCTTCCATCTCCCAATCATCTAGAGCACTTAATAATTCATCCAATGCGGCTCTATCTTATTCTATTGATGGTTTTAAGGGGGTTACAACGCTACTTTCTGCCGCTTCTTCTTGCTTTTTTCTTTCAGATTCATCTAAAGAGAGAGCCATCTTAGTTATTTCGTTACCAGAAATGAGGACTCTTAATTTTCCGGCCAAGACGCGCATGTATCCAAGATAATATCCAACGCGATAAATGGATTTTAACCCACCAAATACGATGTATTCGTCATTTATTGTCATGAGAATACAGTACCCGGAGGAATTATGTAAGATAATCTCTTTTAGTGAACCGTGAGCTGTTGCATCTGAAAGTCTGAGTCCTAAATCGATTAAGGCGGTACTTGATGCGGAAATCGTATCTGCATCTACCTCTGGAGATGTGGACGAGCACATTTTCATTCCTATCTTTGACAATACTGAGAGATTCTCAAGATCAGTTTTGTTTTCTTCTTCTTGTAATACCAACATCATTTTTTCTCGAATATCTTGCTCTATTGCCGACATTTTTCTTTCTATTCCCTTGTAGATTTTTTATTGTAGTTCTTATTAATTAATAGATAGTGTTTTTTAATATATTTTATTACCTTCTAGAAAAATACATCGATTAAATGAAATTATTCAAGTTCACTTGAGTTTTTGGAGGTTTAATCAATTTCTTAAAAGAATATCCCGATAAATCGGTTATTATTTCTTCTATTTCTTTTAGTACATCGTCTTGGGACAATTTATTAGTATCGATTATGAAAATCTTTTTCTTGTCTTTTTTTGTTAATAAAATTTGGTTATAATAGGAAATTATTGTCAATAAGTACTTTTTATTTGACTCGTTCCATTCTTTTCTTACCTTTTCTAACGAACCTCTTTGAATTATCCTTTTTAAAATCGTATCAGGTTCCGCTATTAGATATATCACGTAATCTTCCTTCCATTTTACAGAGTTGTACATGTCCACGATAAGTTTATAATCTTTTTCTTTTAAATTTAGACTTTTAGAATAAATAAGGACGCATGATGGAGATCTATCGAGGAAGATTACTCTTCCATTGTATCTAGAATCGTAATTGAGAATATTTTTGTTTCGCTTTATGAACTGTTGGAGAAAATGAATTTCGCTGCGAAAAGCAACTTGTTTATCGGATGAACCGAATGGGAACGGAGGTTTTTTAACATATCTTTCGTTAAAAAATTTAAATTTTTTATTGTCTTGAACTTTTTTCTTTAATAGATTAAAGATCGTTGTTTTTCCGACTCCATGCGCTCCCGCAATTGATATAACGACATTATCCTTGCTTTTTTTGATCCTATAATTTTTTTTCCCCAAGCTCGTTACTCTCCGTAAGAATTAGAATTCACAATACGAAAATTTCCATTCTTTATAATAAACATGGAGTTAATTGATTTTTCTATTACAAAAAGAATTATTCAGAAATTGGGTATTAAGCTCATAACCAAGTAAATTTAAGCAATTTTATTCTTCCAAGCGTTATCTATTTCTGTTTGCTTCTTTTTTGCATCAATTAGCTTGTGTTGAACAATAAAAGCATTTGGTTTTAGTTCCGCGATTACTTCGTAACATTTAATTGCTTCAGGATATTTACCTTGTTCGTGATAAATAAGCGCTTTCTCAAAAAGAGAATCCAACTTCAACACATCTATTTTTCTTACCTCGTCAAAAGCATCTATCGCTTCATCAAGCTTCCCAAGTTCTTTTAGTGCTAACCCTTTATTATGATAGGCCGCAGTTTTATTGGGATCGATTTCAATGGCCTTTTCATAAATTTTTAAAGCTTCTTCGTGTTTGTGGAGTTTTTCGAGTGTAACGCCTTTTTGATTCCATATTTCGTAAGAGTTTGGATCCAATTTTAATGCTTCGTCGAAAAGCTTAATCGCTTCAATGTAACTTCCACCTCTATAAAGCTTTATAGCCTCTTTATATAACTTTTTAATTTGTTTATTATCTTCTCTACTAATTTTGCTTTTTTTTTTTTTTTTTTTCAGACATGCATCAAACCGCTGTTTTTTTCATTTAAAAACATTTAATTAAATTAAAGTTATATTTTCTTTTATCTCTTTTTAATTTTTTTTGCTTTTGGATAATGATTACATTAAGAATTCTTATAAAAATATTAAAAACGAGAAGAAATTAAAAAATTAACCCACTAAGTGCTTGTAAATTGCCAAAAATCATTTATTTAATTAAATGAATGGAATAATTCTAAGAACGATGTGATGCTAACAATTAATTTCCATGTGTACCCAACTGAAGCACAATAGAAAATGTTTCACGAAATTTGTACAACTTACAATGGGGTAGACCATAGTTTTTGAAATCTTGTACAAATCTGGACATTATATAAATTAGTGAAAAATGTACATCTTCCAAACTTTTATAATCCATTAACTTATCTTGTAACGGTGCAAGCTTGCATTTGATGGGAAATGTATCGTTAAGAACAGGTAAGAAGAAAAAAATATTTTTAAATATATAAATATTTAAAAAAAGGTTGTGATTGGAAAACAAATTAGATATGGAATAAAGAAATGAATGGAATTAGAACTTTAAATAAGAACGATTAAGAAAATCATGATAACATTATAAAAAACGCTTGCCATGATCGTATTGTAAATGTTTCCGTTTATTTCGTAAAGAACTCCTAAGAACAGGAAGCTTAAAAAATTTAGTGCCAAAAAGACAATTCCTAATGGAAAGGATAATAACAAATACAAAAGTGAATATACCAGTGCTACTATAATAATGACCTTTAATTTACCTTTTCTATCGTCTCCGAATCTTACTTTCAACGTATTATGTAGCACTCCCCTAAATAAAATTTCCGTCGAAAACGCAACTAGGCTTAATAAAAAGATCAAACAAGCAATCCAAATAAAATTAGCGTTCCGAATTATTTGATTCTGTTCTACTACAATGCTTTGTATGGCGAATAATTCAATACCAGCATTATAAAAAAGATCGATTAATACATTCGAAAAATAATTAACCCCGTATAAACCAAATACCCCGAATGCACCTATAAGCACGGCAAGCACTATTTTCTTTGAATCTGAAAAAAAACCTAATTTTTTAAAATCGTGCTTCTTAGCATGAATGTACCATAGCGGGTATATTCCAAACAAGATTTCGGGCAAAAAATTTAAAAAAAATGTAAAAATATTAATTTCAGTAGGTTCTCCGGGTTCCACCTGAAAAAATAAAAGCATTATTATTAAAAATTGTGCGATAATGTAGGTTAATACGCAAGATTGAAAAATTTTTAGCCCTTCCTTAAAATTCCACGTCTCCTTTCTTAAGACATATTTTTGAGCCGGTTCAAGTTTCTTGTCCCTAAAAACAAAACCTAATTCTGGTTCTTTTTGAGCTTCTAACTGAGCCTGTGGAATCTTTTCTAATATGGTATTACATATAGGACATTGCTGTAAAACTGTAGAAGTAATAATAGAGCCACATCCAGAACACTTGCGAGAAATATCTACTTTTCCCTTCCAAGCAAGCGACTGATAAGGTTGTTTTTTTTGAATTGATTCTTTTTTTGGTTTTGTTTTTACGACTAATTTTCCGCATTTAGGACAATAAACTTGGTTTTCTTCTACTTTTGTGCCGCAATACACGCAAAAATTAATAATTCTATCTTTATCTTTATTATTCGACATTATTTAACAAAATTTGAAAATATAAGTATAAAAACGATATTAAATAGAAAGATCTAATAATAATTCTATTACTCTAAAAATTATATAATTTTCGTTTATTAAAATAAAATAAAAAAAAGATTTGTGAATTCACATGGAGAGAAGGGAAAGAGTTAAAAGAGCTTTTCACTTTGAAAGACCAGACAGAATACCTTTTTTAGGTTTAACCTTTAAATCAGATTTTTTTCCAATTGAAGCCCACGAACCAATATCGTGGCAACCAACTAATTACCCACCTCATGTTGATGGTGGGGCGCAAAGAATAGGAAATGCTGCCTTTAGAAGGGATGTTTACGATTGGAAGCCAGAAATTAGAGAAAGATTAAACTCTCCTGAAAAATGGTGGGAGAACCCTCACGATAGTATAGATGAATTTAAAGTTATTTGGCATTCTTCTGGCACTAAAAGTGATGACAAAACCATGGGACATCCTATTAAGGGACCATTTCAAGACGATGGCTCTGGAGAAGGTTGGGAGGCGTTTGCCAATTTCGAATTCCCAGATGCATTTAATCCGAATCGTTATGAGGAAGTAAAATCTGGAAAGTGGAAATCGATGGCCGAGGATCGGTATCTCTTTGGATCAACTGGTTCTGGTGGACTTTTTAACGAGTGTTCTCAGATGAGAGGATTTAATAACTTTTTATTCGATTTGGCAAGTAATCGATACAATAAATAAGTTAAAGAATTGATTGACTCGATTCTCTCGTTCAATTTAACGCACATCGAGAAGTTAAAAGAATATTGTCCCCCATTAGATTCGATAATGATGGCTGATGACCTCGGCACTCAAAAATCTACTTTCATGAGTCCAAGAATCTTTCGAAAGTTCTTCAATGAACCATTCAAAAAATTAACCAAATTAACTCACGATTTAGGAATGGATTTTATCCTACATTCTTGCGGAAATGTGTTAGCCCTTATTCCCGAATTTATCGAAGTTGGCATGGATGTCTTGGAATTTGATAGCCCTCACATGACGGGCGTGGAAAATTTCAAGCGTTTTGCCGAAGAGAGAAAAATCGCATTTTGGCTGAGTTCAAACATACAATCCACGTTTGTAAATGGAACGCCTAAAGACATTGAGGAAGAGATTAAATACTACATGAAAGAAATAGGAAATAACGAAGGAGGACTTGCCATTTACGAATACACTAGTTTTGATGCGATAAGAGTTCCAAAACAGAACATTAGAGCTCAAAGAAAAGCTACTTTCAAATGGGGGAATTATAACGAAAATGGTGTCATTGAATGGTTAGCGTGAAAAATTTTAATCGTTTATAAACCTAAAATTTTAAGTTAATGCTGTATTTCGTCGCTTATTGAATACTAATTGAACATTTTTATTTCAAAATTTAAAAAATCTTAATTATTGAGTTTAAAAAATGGTAGATTTAAAATTTGGAGTTCAAATATTTTTTTCTCAATCTTACGACCTTGTTCGGAAAAAAGTTTTTACAACAAGTAAAGAATGTTGGGACTCTATATGGCTTCCAGATCACTTAAGTGGCATTCCTGGAGGGGCTATTGACGATTTCCTATGTTTGTGGCCAATGCTTGGTTCGTTCGCAGAATTAGCGAAAGGAAAGACTCTTGGATCGGCAGTGACTGATCCTCATAGGCTTCATCCGGCGGTTTTAGCTCAGATTGCTACGACAATAGATCATATTTCGGGAGGAAAGTTCATCTTGGGCATTGGAGCAGGAGAAGGCATGAATTTTAAAGCCTACAACATCCCATACGATCACGCTGTAACTAAAATGTCGGAGTCTATAAGACTAATGAAACAATTCTGGAAGAAAGGCAAGAGAGTTACTTTTAAAGGGACATGCTATCAAACAAATAAAGCAGTATTGCTTCCTAAACCTGTGTCTGACATCCCCATATGGGTCGCAGCAAACGGTCCGAAGACTAGAAAAATGACGGGCGAAATCGCAGATGGCTGGATGCCGTTAGGTGTTTTTACAGGCACTTATAAAGCCGGCAAGGAAGAGATTATTGAAGCTATTAAAAAGGAAGGACGAGATTTGGATAAATTCACGTTCGCAAATTTCCAGAGAATTTACATGAACGACGATGAGAATAAAATTGGCGAATACTTGAATGGTATAAAAACCAGTCTTGCATTACAACCCCGGGTATTAAAAAAAATGGGTTATTGGAAAGAAGAATTTGAGCACCTTTATAAGGAAGCTACAGGATTCAATAGCGATGATATGAGCCTGCTAGTATTTGATCGAGAAGATGTTGGAAAATTTGATCTTAAAAAATTAGAAACTATTGTAGGTCAAATCCCTGAAAAAATAATACGCGAAAATACCATGGTAGGAACAAAAGAAGAAATTATTAAAAAAATCCAGGATTACATTGATGTGGGAGCAAAATACTTCATTTTAGAAATTCAGAACGGCGTCTCGAGTCGGAACGCTCCCTTCACGTATTTTGACGTGTCACGGATTATTAGCGAAGAAATAATACCTTCTTTTAGAAACTAAAAGAATTCAATTATAATTTTATTTACATCTTACAATTTTTTCAAATTTTTTTTTGTAATCGCATACAACTCCATCAAAAGAAGGCCCTGGTAATAAGATATAGAATCAAAATAACCCTCTCCTGCGTCGTTTCTCCCGTGTTCTAAAGCAAGTTGCGCGTTAAGTGCAGACCTCATCAAAAAATCCACGCCTTTATAAATTAAGTTTGGACTCCAAGTTCCTCTCCGTGGATTGGCCCACCAAATTGTGCAAGAATAAATTCCACGATCGTAGAAATATCTGGCAGTATTATAATAGGATTCAACTTCCCAATTCTCGGTTAAATCTAGATTTTCTGCCAATTCCAATAGTTTGTTAAGGCTTTTCATGATTTTCCAATAATACTTGTGGACATTATTATCCGGATGATTCCACAGAGGATATGGCACTCCTGCTTTAATGTCATCGTAAGAAGTACTCCAACTCGACTCCCTTGGTGTTATTTTTTTCTTGCTTATTGGAAAATATTGGTCCAATTCGGAAATAAATACAATTTCTATATCATCACTATCGTTAATCAATTCAAGGGTTTTTCCTAAAAAGGCTTTCTCGTAATTTTTTATATGATGGCCGAATGTTTCACCATCCATAGCTGTCAGAATGAATTTTTTATTATTCTTCTCCTCGTCTTTATACATGTCTTTGATTTGTTTCACGAATTCCTTTGCTGTAATTTTTTTAAAAGAGATCTTGTTGCTTAAAATATCGTCCCTAAAAAATAACTGAAGTCCATTAGGAGAACAATATATTTTATCGTAAGGCCAATCTATGGGACAGGCAATTCCACTCATGACTATCCATTTATAACCTAATTCACGGACAATTTTAGCTACATTAGAAGAAATTGCCAGTTCTGGCGGAAAAAACCCTTTTCGTTCCCAAATATTGCCAAATTGTTGACGATTTATTTCTTCATTCATTCGAATTTGGCGATATACCTCTTTTTTTGGAATCAAGGGAAGTAGTGGATGGTATTTTCCCGTTCCCACAATTTCTATCTTACTTTCAGAAACCAAATTTTTTAGCAATTCCATTGTATCGGCCATTCCATACTTGTAAAGCAAATCAATAAGAATACCGTTAATATTCAGGCAGAACTTCGCATTTTCGTGCTGATCTATCATTGAAAATAAAGGTTTATAGCATTCCTTATCAATAATTCTTAAAATGTTGATTTCTTGGGTAGGAGGTTGATAAATGTGAACTAATGGAGCCCAATAGGTTGTCATTGGAATAATATTGTTTTTTAATTTAGAATTGTTAATATAATTCTTTTAGCACTATTACTATTTTAAAATAATGAAGAAAAAAAAAGTTTTTTATCGTTTTTTTAAGGCTTTGCTTCCTTCCAGATATTTGTTGTTTGAAAAGAAGCCCATAAACAGAAGCCATATACCATGATTTTCTGGTTTAAAACACCCATATCCGCAGGTAAAAATCCATATATACTAAGGATGATATAAATTGAAAAGATTACGCTAACAATACCGTAGATATTTTTGTAATCGCTATTTAAAAGAATGGCTACAGAATATATCATGATAGCTATAGCAAAGAGTAAAAAGAAGTACATTGTCGTCCAGCCATATTCTGCACCAAAAATATCGGCTGCATAAATTGATAATAACACCAAGAACGGTGATGAAATTAAACCTAATATAGACCCTGCAAAACTTATATATTTTGCTATTCTAGTTTGTAGAAACAATGTCGGCATGACGATCCAGAAAGGGATTAAAGAAATTCCAGCCCAAGTACAAGCTATTACGAATAAAATCCTACTTGTCATGTTTGGTAGCCCATTTCTTGAAACAGTTGTTCCTAAATCGCTAAAATAATGACCTAAAAACTCATAACCGTCCGGATAGAAAAGCATTCCAATTAAAGTAACAAAAATAAACTGCAAGGCTCCGGTTACAATGATAATACAAAATAATCTTTTCCAAGATTTCAAATCTTCTAATCCAACCATTATCATCACTCTATATATTTTTTTTATTATGGAATTTAAAATTAAAATGTAATTATTTTATACTTTAGTTAAACTTTTATATAAGATTATTCAATTAACCTTATTGTTTTGATTTTTTTGACTTTTTTAACACGCAATTACTTTGCGCTATTCTGTTCTTTTCCGTGATTTGCATGTCTTTTTCTATTCATTCTTTTTTAAATGGCTTAGTTGGCTTTAATTTATCAAATGGTTCATGACACACCTTACATTCGTTTTTTAAATCGCTTAATGTTTAAGTACAGTTCCCTTTTTTTTCTTAATTGGATTAGTATTATTCTATATATATGAGAATAAAAATTTTAGCAAAATTAAAATAACTAATTTAACTAAAATGTAATCAAATATCAAAAAATTTAAGAATATATATAGGAAAATGTGTTAAATTAAATTATTAAAAAAATTTTTAAAAAAAAATAGGTGAAAGTATTATTCAAAAGGAAAAAGACATCTTCATAACTTCTGGTATCGTATCAGCTTCCTTCAATTTTTGGGTCGGATTATGGATGGATAAATTTTACGATGGCTTGAAAGAAAAAAGATTTATAGGGAGTAAATGCTCTAAATGTGGAAGAGTCATGGTTCCACCGAGAAGTAGATGTGGGAAATGTTTTGCTAAAGCTGAAGAATTTGTTGATCTTCCTGAAACAGGAGTTCTAAAAAATTTTACGATAACTCCATATAAAATCAACGAAAAAAGGATAAAAAACGTGAAAAGGGACACCATTATTGGGTTAGTGAAATTAGACGAAGCGGATACAGCCATGGCACTTCCTATCATTAGTGCAAATCCAGGAAGTTTAACTGACGACGTGAAAGTGAAAGTAGTTTGGGCGGAAAAAACTAAAGGAGCCCCTAAAGACATTAAAGGATTTGAACCAATTGGAGGTGGATAAGAGTGGAAAAAGTAGGAATAGTAGGATTTTATCAAGTAAAACCAGGTCTAGATGTATTGATGAGCCCTTATGAAATGATTTTTACAGCTGTAAGAGGTGCTTTAGATAATGCGGGGCTAAAAAGAAAGGATATTACAACAGTAATATCTGCTACTAACGATTATTACGACGGAAAAACCATATCAAACACTTTTAAAGTGGAAGCAGGAGGTGCTTACATGAAAGACGAAAGCAAAGTGGAAATGGACGGAGCTCATGCCGCAATGTACGGTTTATATAGGATTTTATCTGGCAATCATAGGTTAGCAATGGTTTATGGGTTTAGCATGCCTTCTTGTTATCCGTATGAAATTGCGAGAATTTTAGAATTAGATCCTACTTTTGATAGGCCAACTAATGTAATAAATCCTTATACTGCTGGTGGACTTCAAATGAAAGCGTACATGAAAGCATATGGGGTTGGCGAAGAAGATATTGCTAGGGTTGCTGTAGAAAACCTAAAAAATTCGGCTAAAAATCCTTTAGCATTGCCAGAGGCCCAAAAGTCCAATATCACCGTTCAGGACGTTTTAAATTCCGAAGTTTTAAGTGTTCCGCTAAAAAAGTTAATGTACCCGATGCTTTGCGATGGAACGACTGCGTTAATTTTAGCTCCAGAAAAACAAAGCTTAAAAATTACGGATAACCCCGTATGGATTACAGGTGTTGGACATTGCCAGGAAACATATTATTTGGGCGATAGAGATCTAAGCCTTAGCGTTTCAATGGAAAAAGCTGCCGAAAAAGCGTATAAAATGGCGGGAATAAGTGATCCTAAGGGTGAAATTGATGTAGCAGAAATATTTGGACATACATCATGCGAGGAATTAATATTAGCAGAGGCCGCAGGTTTGCGTGAAAAAGGAAAAGGCATTATCCTTTTAGATGGTGGTCCTGCTTTAAATCCGTCTGGAGGTCCTATGAGCGCATTTACTCCGTGTGCTTGCGGTTTGACAAGAATAGTTGAAGCCGCTAAACAAATTCGGGGTGAAGCGGAAGGTCATCAAGTTTCGGGGGCTAAAAAAGCCATTGCTTCAGGGCAAGTAGGCTTTTGTGCTCAAAATAACATAATATATGTATTAGAAGGAGGTGGAAAATAAATGGCTAAAGTACAACCAGCGGTAATAAGTTGCGGTTTCAGCGAACACGCATCCAAGCGTTCGGATGTTAATATGGCTGAATTAGCGAACGAGGCTATAGAAGATTGCTTGAAAAAGGCTGAATCTGTAGGGTGGAAAGATATTGATGCAATCATAAACGGAAACATGCCTGCATTTGAAGGTGCTAACATGCCCGAGTTGTGGATGGGAGATCATATGGCGGCTTACAACAAACCCATGTTAAGAGTTACCACTGGAGGAACGACGGGTGGGTCTGTTTGCATTGCTGGTTATTATAGCGTCGCGTCAGGCATGTACGATACGGTCTTGGCAGTTGCTTTCGAACAGCAATCTTGTGGAGATACATCAATAGGTTTGGCATCAGTAGCATTAGGAGAATTTTCAATATTTCCATTTATAGGTTATACTTATGATAAATTGGTTTCAAACTTTGGCGCTGGAGCGGCGATTGGAGTTGCGTCCTATCAAGCCATGAATTACATGAGCCGAAGTAAAGCAACTGAGGAAGATCTTGCCCGCGTTGTAGTTCAAAATAGGAGAAATGCCGCTAAAAATTGGTGGACACATTTAAAAATGCCAACAATCACAATTGAAGACGTGTTAGATACTCCATACATATCATTCCCTTTAAGATTTGGAATGGTGTGTCCTGCCTCTGACGGGGCGTGTGCCATGTTAATTACAACCGAGGAAAAAGCAAAGCAAATCGCAGATATTCCCGTATATATTAATGGTGTCGCAAGTTATAGTAATGAATCGGCTATTATAGGCGTTGATTGTGGAGGTGCTGGGCAGGTTGATCCTTGCGAGCAATTGGGAGCAATGAAGTCAGCTGAAGTGGCTTATCTGCAAGCGGGAATTTCTTTCCCTAATAAAGAAATTGATTACGCAGAAGTGTATTCTCCATTTCCAAACCAAGAATTAATGTGGGTTGAAAGAATTGGGTTTTTTGAAGAAAACACGGCCCCAGAAGCGTATAAAAACGGAGTGACTGCGTATAACGGGGAATTACCGGTGAATTGTTCTGGAGGGGTTAACGCTACAAACGCGATCGGGGCGTCCGCCATGGAAAGACCAGCCGAAGCAGCCCTCCAAATCATGGGAAAAGCAGGAAATCAAGTTCCTAAAACGGTTCATACAGCTTTAGGACACGGATGGGGAGGATCTATTAATTTTATTACTCATGTGGTCATGTCTGACGAACCACAAAGAAAATTTAGGTGAGGTGAGAAAAATAATGCCATTGCCAGAATATATAAAAAAGGTTTATAAAAGAACTAGAACAATGCCAGGGATATGGAATCTACCATTATATAAGTATAAATTCAATTTGTCAAGAACTAGAGTTTTTCTTAACGGATTGAAGGAAGGGCACATATTAGGTTTAAAATGTAGATCATGTAACACCGTATCATTTCCGCCCAGATTAATTTGCGGTAGATGTCTAGTTAAGCCCGATCAATGGGTAAGGCTGCCTGAAACGGGTTCAGTTGCCACTGGTTCAGCTACATACGAAGCGGACGATAAAGCTCATGAGAGACCACAGCCGGTAATAGCGGTGCGCCAAGACGGTGCAGATACAGTTTGGCTTCACAATTTACCCAAAGATATCGATTTTCACTCAGTATATGTAGGCATGCCTGTAAAAGCTGTTTGGGCTGAAGAAAGAAAAGGAGCATGGTTGGATATCGATCATTACGAACCAGTTGAAGACCCGGCCATAGAACTTAACAAGAAAGAAGGACAAAACAGGAATTCATAAAATTTCTAAAAATTAACTATATTTTTTTTTTTAATTTTAATCAAAACAATGTGAAAATAAACCTCACAGAATAAATTTAATTGGATTCTGTGGGAAAAAAAAAGAAAGAAAAATGAGAAAAGAATGAGGTTAGATCAAATAGTTAAGATAATCGCAAGAAATAAAAAAGATAAAGTTGCTCTCGTTGATATAATGGCGGGAGGAAAAAGCATTACTTTTACTGAATACGATCAGAGATGTAATAATTTTGCTAATTATGTTATTAACGACTTTAAAATTAATCCAGATGATAGAATCGCTCTTTTATTGGAAAACAGCATAGAAATTTGTGTAGCATATTTTTCAATCCCAAGGACTTCTGGAATTGCCGTGCCCTTAAATTATTTCATGTCTAAAAAGGAGATTGAGTACTGTTTGAACGACAGCAAGCCTGTCATGTTAATCTACGGAAATAGATTTGCTAACGATATAGCGTATTATAAAGAGAAATGTCCTTTTATTAAAGAATTTATTTCCGAAGAAAGATTTGAGATGCTTTGCAAAAAACCTTTTGTAGGAAGAAGGCTCAATCCCCCTAAAAAACTTACAAGTGAAAATGTGGTATTTATTGCATATACAGGAGGAACGACGGGTTTTCCTAAAGGAGTCATGTTAACTCATCAAGGACTTAGTGATAACATGATGAAAAGTACTGAGACTATCTTAAAATCTCTAAAAGAAAAACCAGATTTTAAAGAAGAGGGATTAAAAATGCTCGATCAAACAATATTAATTCCAATTCCTATTTTTCATTTGGCTGCGATGATAGTTTTTCTAATGTCTTTAAGTGCAGGATACACCATATATTTACACAGAGGATTTAAGGGTGATAAAATCGTACAATCGATTGACAAATATAAAATTAATCATCTTGTATGCGTGCCAACTAATATTATTAGCCTTATAGAATATTTAGAATCTGAAGACGCCAAAAAGTACGATTTGAGCAGCCTTACAGCATTAACCTATGGTGCTGCACCTATTTCTCCATCAGTACTCTCGAAAGCTTTAAAAATGTTGCCAAATACTAGTTTTCGGCAAGCGTACGGCCAAACGGAATATTCGCCTGTTATCACTCAATTGACTTCTGAAGACCACGAGTTAGCTACGAAATACCCAGAGATTTTAAAAAGTGGTGGACGACCTTTAGTGGGTACAGAACTCGCAATTGCCGATGAAAACGGAAATTTCCTTCCTAAAGGTGAAATAGGAGAAGTTGTTGCTTCTGGAAAATCTATAATGAGGGGATATTGGAATAAGGAAGAATTAACGAATAAAGCCATACGAGAAATTAATGGTAAGATGTGGTTATTTACGGGGGATGTAGGATATTTGAAGGAAATTGATGGTAGAGAGTACTTATTCTTAACTGATAGGGCGAAGGACATGATCGTATCGGGGGGCGAGAACATTTACCCTAAAGAAATTGAACATGTCATTTATCAAATTGAAGGCGTTAAATTGTGTGCTGTAATTGGAATACCTGACGAAAAATGGGGCGAAGCAGTGGTAGCTTTAGTCGTCCCAAAAAAAGGGGCCATCTTGAAGGAAGAACAAATAATAAATTACTGCGGGGAATATCTCGCTGGTTATAAAAAGCCAAAAAAAGTAATATTTAAAGATGATCTTCCTGTTAGCGCTCAAGGAAAAATTTTGAAAAGAGTGCTAAGAGAAGAATTTTGGAAGGGAAAAGAACGCCAGATACATTAAACTAATTTTCATTACTAAATGTAATGTTTTTAGATTAAATGAAAATAAACAAGTCATATAAGCTTGCATTGTCCGAATTGTGAAGCAAAAATTAATGAATTGGAGAGGAAGTAAATGCGTGCTAGTCCGGAAATTGACATTCGTTCGTATCCCTTGGAAAGCTTTGCCACATTATCCACTAATTTCGAATGGAATATTCCCTCAACATTTAATATAGGTGAAGCTATATGTGACCGGCATGCTGACGATAAAGCTCGGGTTGCTATCTTCTACGAAGATGATCAAGGAAATGAAGCTAATTATACTTTCTGGGATCTCAAGAACCGGTCTAATCAACTCGCAAATCTCCTGAAGGAGCTAGGTGTTGAATCAAAGGATCGAGTGGGCGTCCTTCTTGCAGAGAGACCAGAAACAATCGCCTCGTTTGTAGCAGTTTATAAACTTGGAGGAATAGTTCTTTCCATGTCTCCCTTGTTCGGTCAAGAAGCCGTTCGGTACAGGTTAAAAGATAGTAGCACTAAGATTCTGATCGTTGAAACAGGGCGTAATGATATAAGACAAATTGCCGAAGAAATTCCTTCTTTACGGCATGTTATCGTTGTAGGAGAAGGAGAACCCTCTGGTCGAAAAGAGCAAGGATTTGACGAAATTCATGACTTAACTACGAAATTTGAGTTCCCTCTAACTTCGAGTGAGAATCCTGCCCACATGTTTTACACATCTGGTACAACTGGACCACCTAAAGGTACATTACACGCTCATCGATTTATACTGGGGCATATTCCAAGTTTTCAGCTTTATTTTGAGTTGGCACCTCAAGAAACCGATGTATTTTGGACTCCTGCTGATTGGGGTTGGATTGGTGCCTTGGGTGATGTTATATTCCCTGCATTGTATTTTGGTAAGCCGATTCTTGCTTACAGACGAAGTGGTCGATTTAAGCCGCTACGGACTCTTGAACTAATGGAAAAACATCGAATAACATGTGCTTTCATCCCCCCTACAGCTCTTCGGATGATAAAAAAAACAATAGATCGTCCCGCGAACGAGTACGACTTAAGCCTTCGAGCAATCTCAAGTGCCGGTGAGAGTGTTGGTTCAAATTTGAAAAAATGGGGAAAAGAAGCGTTAGGTGTTCCGATTAATGAGTTCTATGGTGCAACAGAAGCAAATCTGATTGTAGTAACGTGTTCGGCACTTTTAGAGAGTCATTCGGGAGCAATGGGAAAACCCTGTCCAGGACAAGTCGTTGAGGTTCTTGATGAAGAAGGAAAGATTCTCCCCATCGGCGAGATCGGAGAGATTGGTGTTAAGAGCCCTAATCCTGTTCTATTTTTAGAGTATTGGAACAATCCTGAAGCAACCAAACAAAAGTTCAAAGGTTCATGGTTCATGATGGGAGATCTCGGTTATAAGGACGAGTTTGGATGCATTTGGTTTAAAGCTCGTGCAGACGACCTGATAAAGCAAGCAGGATATAGAATCGGTCCTAGCGAAGTAGAAGCCGTTATCAACTCACATCCTAAAGTGTTAGAATCGGGAGTCGTTCCGAAACCAGATCTCGTCAGAGGTCACATCATAAAGGCATTTGTAGTCATCAAAAG
Source organism: Promethearchaeota archaeon (assembly GCA_030620005.1). The sequence continues at coordinate 19,000 of JAUXAJ010000062.1, forward strand.
TGGGTCTCAACCAAATAATGAATTGAAAAACGAGATCATGGATCTTGTTAAGAATCAACTCGCTGCATATGCTTATCCTCGTGAAGTTGAATTTATCAAGGAGATACCTAAGACGGTAACTGGCAAAATCATGCGGTATGAGCTTCGGAAAATGATGTGAACGTATCAAAATAGGTTAGAACGGATATAATTGTGCCCAATATATTAAATTAAAGAATGTTATTTGAGCTAAGGAATTAAAACAACAGAAAAGGAAAAGAAATTGAAATCATAAATCTTCCTTATTTTCATTTCTTTATGAAAATTGGTGTGACATATGAAATTAAGATATGCTAAATTATTTATTCTTTCTATAAACTGCCTTTTGAATGATATATTTCATGACTTCGTCCGTGCCGCCCCCAATCCTTAAAAGTCTCACGTCACGGGCACATCTTTCAACGGGGTATTTATTCGTGTATCCTATTCCACCAAGAATTTGTATAGCTTCGTCACATATTTTAAATGAATTTTGGCACGCAAAAAGCTTTGCCATTGCTGCTAAATTACCATCTTGTGGTGTTTTTACAGATTTTTCAGTGAGAGCCCTTCCAGCTTCGTAGGTTGAAACCATTTTAGCAATTTTAAAGTTGATACCTTCAAATTCGCTTATCGGTCTTTTAAATTGAACCCTTTCCATGGAATATTGAATGGCGACATCTAACGCCCTTTTAGCCACGGCTAACGCTTGAACTGATAAGACCATTCTTTCTGGTCCTAAGAAAGCTTGCAATCCAGAAATAACGGAGGATTTTCCAGTTTTTCCCGTGCCCGAAGGATCGTTCTTTATTTCTTGGTAAAAAAGCGCATTTTCTTCCGGAACACGAACATTATTGAATTTCATGTGTCCTAAATGTAGCCCGTGAAGTCCCATCATTTTATATTCTTCAATGACTTCAAATCCATCCCATCCAGATTCAACAACACAAGCGCCGTTCCGACCGTATACAATCATTATGTCTGCGATACTCCCATTCGTGATAAACCTTTTCTCACCATTTAGGATAAATTCGTTATTTGCCTCGTCTTTTTCGTAAAATGTTCTCATGCGTGATAAATCGCTTCCAGCATCCGGTTCAGTAAAACAAAAACA
>JAUXAJ010000271.1 GCA_030620005.1 Promethearchaeota archaeon
TTTATGCTTCATAACGCTCTTAATAACGCTCTATTACAATCCAAGCACCATCCCTTTCTATGTTTTTGACGAATCCGCTGGAATCTTCGTTAATACGAGCTTACCATTTGATGAAAGACTTGTTCGATTAACCATCGTTGCAATTATCGCTTTAACCATCATAAACGCTTTGACAGATGTTTTCAAGGCTGGTAAGTTAGAGAAATATAAGTCTAAATAACTTCTTTCTTTTTTTCTATCTTTTTTTTTTTTTTTTTTATTTAAATACTTAAATAGAATATAAGCTTTTCATCCAATATCACGAAGAATAAAAGTCAATATTAGAATTTTAAAAAATAAGCATTCGTGTAAGCACGAAAAAGTATTTTTGTTTTATATCTTTTATTGCATCACTTTATCATAGCCAATTTGATTAAAAGGGCAAACTTTGATGCATACTGAACATCCAGTGTGTTCATGAAAGTAACCGATCGGTAGGTGTCGAATATTACATTAAGCAAAAATCGTAATAATTTTCTACAAGTTAATGAGATTATTGACTTTTCCTGTATGCTCGGCAAAAGTATCTAAGCAATTTTTTATAAGTATAGAAACTGCAATAAAAAGTTGTTCTGATTTTGGATTTTTCATATATTTCTACACGTTTTTAGATCTATTTTTATTTTTAGTTAATCCAAGTTTGAATTAGTATTGATGGTATTTTACTGTTAGACGGTAAATCCCTAGGAAGATAAATATCAGTAGCAATTTTTATTATATCTCTCATCGTAATATATGTAGAACTAAGATCATAACTTTCATAAGTGGGTTGATGCGGTGGTTTTTCATCAAATTGATAATAATTTTCACTCAACTTTTAATAACCATTTCTTTCATTAATTTTATTTTTTTACATAAAAGTTTTCTCTTACTTGACTTTCAAAGATATGATTTTCAATTTTTATCTTTTATTTCAAATAAATTTTGTCGGAAACCTTAAGAAGAATAATCTTTTGTATAGTAGTGACAAATAAAAAACATATTTTTGACTTAGAAGTCATTAGCTCTTAATTTATAAAAATAACTTTGAAAGTCAAGTCTTATTATAATTTTCTGAAATAAATAATTTTTTTATAGATTTGTTGTTAATACTTTAGTCATTTCAGTTATACGATTTATAGCAGCTCCAAAGTGAGTTTCATTTGGAAAATATGTAGCTTTGCAATTTGGAATGGCTTTTTCCATGTATTCAGCCATTCCTTTTGGCACTTGATCATCCTTTTCTCCTTGAAAAATATAAACTTTAATTTTGGAAGGAATATCCTCGAGTTTAAAATCCCAAGGCGAAGCGTATAGTTTTCCCTCATAGGCAACCCATTTAGAACCTTGTTTGAAAGCATCAACATTACTCTTGGCAAAAATTTTTCCGAATTCTGGATCTTCAAACAATTTCTGATCTTCTTCAGGAAAATCATTTTTTCTTGCTAATAATAACTTATAAGCGCTCTCTTCATCCTTTATTTTCCTTCCCATACCAAACCATATTAAAAATCTAAGAAGTAAAAGTGATTTTTTAGCGATTCCAAATATAACTCGATTGCTCTTTTTCATTCCCTCCATTCCCGCCTCAAGAAGACCCATTCCTCCACATATTGCAGCAGATTTTAACCGATTTGGAGTTATTTTACATGCACATGCTAAAGAATATGGACCTCCTCCAGAAACACCAAGTACAGAAAATTTTTCGATATTTAATTTATCAGCTAACTCCAGAACATCATCAGGCCAATCTAAAAACTTTCTTTTAGGTTTAGAATCAGAAAGCCCCATTCCTGGACGGTCAATAGAAATTATTCGAACATTTATTTTCATTAATTCATCATCAACTGGTTTAACCTCTGTTCTTGAACCAGGCCAACCATGAAAATAAAAAACGGGCTTACCATTTGGATTACCATATTCTGCATAACCAAGAGTTCGCCCATCTTTTAATTTAATTTGTTTTTCTTCCTTATCGTTATTCATTTCTAATATCCCTCTAAAATGATTAATTATTTAAAAAATGTTTTAAAAGAAATTATTTATAAGTTTCTGGTAATACCTGAAAAATAATAATTTTCAGAAAGGTTCCTAAATGATCATGATTAAAGAGTTTGTTTAACCTTTTTTTCCATTCCATTTGATTTGGTACTCGCACCATTTGCTATAAAATTGGAACAACTTTATAATTGGACGCCAGGAATGGGTGGTTGGATGCCATATTCTCCTATTGCCATGTTAAATGCGATTTTATATGCGAAACTAAACAAAAACATGTCGGACCGCGAGTTAGAGCGCCATCTGCTACGCCATCCTCATGTTGCGTGGTCTCTTGGATTTGATAAGGTGCCAAGTCATCAAACATTCAGTTATTTCAAGCGTGAACGCTTAACTATCGAGTTTTTAGCGGAGATATTTAATACTTTACGAGATCATCTCGTTAAAATCGGCACAATCGATTTTTCTAGCGTTACAATGGACTCAGCACCAATCGAAGCGTTTGCCAATCTCGCTAAAGCAAATCGGGAAATAAAACTAGATGATTCGATAACTCTTGCTTTACTTGACGACCCAATCTATCAATCCTTAGCGTGCCAACTTATTGCTCGACTTGATTACAAGAAATCGGCACCCGCTCACGTGCAAAAGCGAGTATGCTGCTTAAATCCTATTGTATTATACGAATTGGGGGGCTTTCTTTCGCAAGCTAAAGTTGCTAAATATCTCAACAAAAAAGAACATGGAGAGCTCCTTAAGGTTGTATCTGCAGGTAAAGAACTTCCATCTGAAGCCATGCTTTCTGATTTTAAAAAACAATTTGCATCAGCTATAGAATCTACAGAATTTGCTGAATTTCAGGCGTATCTCGAGCACTTTTTTTCGCAAATTCCCGGACCTCTTGAATCCTCGATTGAACTATTCTTTCCCAAATTTTTTGCCATTTTACAATCATCTTGTTCGATTGTTGATCCTGATGTGCGGTTAGGCTATTGTGCTGCGAAGAAACAGGTTTTCCTCGGATATCGCATTCAGCTCCTTATTGATGATAAAAAAAACTTCCTCTAAAAATTGCAGTTACAGCAGCAAATACTCACGATTCGGTTAAACTTTTGCCCATAATAGACAAAGTCCGCGAAGAAAATCCAAATGCCCAAGTGGGGAACTTTAACTCGGATAATGGGTATCAAAACGCTGATAATTCTGAGGGTCTTGAGACGAGGGGAATAGAAAATAATATTGCTCAGCGAAAGACAGGTTCTCGGAAAATCCCGAAAAAAAGGCAAAATCAGAGGAAATGTATAAAAGGAATCTTCGGCATTTTAACTCAATGTCTCGGCTTGGAGAGGACTTGGGTTCACGATTTGCCGAATGTGTTTAAAGACATGTATCTGAACTTTATTGCTCTCTTTTTTCAGGCTATCGTGTCGTTCGAGTTGGGTATTGAGGACATGTATTTAAAACCGACATATTTTTTTGGATGATTAAATTATAAAACAGAGGTGAGAAATTCAATTTAAACAAACTCTGGTTAATTTTACAAAGGAATGATTAATTATTAAATTTTCGCCTAGCTATCGAAAATTTAGTCATTCTACCAATTCTTTTTCATCTTTCACCTAATTCCATTGATATTACTGTTCTGTTATCTAGCTATTTTTGTCAGTCTTTTTGTAACTTATATTTAATCAATTCATATAAATTATACGATTTAATATTAAGTATGAACTAATTTTAAGTTAGTTTCATTAATAACAATTATGATTGGAAGAAAATTTAAAAATTTAATAGAAATATGGCACCAAATCTTTATAACAATGATAGATGGGCTTAAGATTCCACATATCGAAATAAAGATACGGTGTCCGGAGTGTAGAAGTTGGATGGTAGGACCAAATGGAACCAGAAAAAGGAAAAATGGCAGGGTGGATGCGTTTATTTGTAAAAATCCTGAATGTAAGCATTTAAAACAGAAAACATCGAAACAATTTATCGTGACTACATCTTACGAATTTAAAAAGTTAGTACACGGTAAGTTAAAACAATTATATGAAGATATATTGAAAGACGGGGCAAAAAATAAGACCATTGCAAAAAAATATAATGTGTCGCCGTCCGAGATTTCTGCGTTGCGGACGGAGGTTGAGAAGGCGATCGAGAAACATCAAACATTGGACTCATTAGTGGACGTGCCACAGCCCGACAGGACAGTCGCAATCGATGAGATGCTCTTGCGAATCGAGGGGAAAAGGATGTACATCATCGTAGCCACGGGCTACACGACCTGAAAAGTGCTTAGGATAAAAGTCTCCTTTTCGAGAAAAGAACAGGACATGCGAGACGTATATGATGAGGCTGAACAGAACACCAGGTACCAGATTACAACCGTGATCTCGGATGGTTGGACGAGTACCATAGCAATGGTTAAAAATTTAGGGCGCGAAATCACTCATGTCATCCACAAACACAAGACACCATACGAGAAAGCCGTGATAAAACATTACAAGTATGCGGATACTGAGCGAGTGACGACTGATATTGGCGTGAAAACGGATGTCATGGAAAAACGTGCCACTCGCCAAGGACATTACATGGTGACAAGGACACCACTAAACGCATCAGTTCCAAACAAGCAAGGGCGACCAAAGGGTTCGAAAACTAAGAAGAAAGCCAAGCGCTCCAACAAGAAGAAAAAGCGAGGTAGGAAAGGACTCTTTAAAGTGTTCGACAAGGGAAAGAAATTCTATTTTAAAGTCGATCCATACAGGAAAACGGTAAGGATGAGCAAGAATCTGCCAGCATCGGTAGCAGCCGCGCTGACAGAAGGTATTAATCTCTTTGCTCTTAAGAGCATTCAAAATAATGTATCAGAGAATATAAACTCTGTCCTCCAATCGGTTTCAAGGTTAAAAGGCCCAAAAACCGTTGAATCGGTCGAACAGCGTATTCGAGCGGTGATAATTGTCCGAAATACTCCCACGATCTTAAATGAAATTCAAATAGATAGGAATATTCGGGGAAAGTTTTTTATAGATAATATTAGTTAAATAGAATTATCAAATTTAGTAAATGGGGTGTGGACCGTGTAGGAAATAAAAAAAAGAGTTAATTTTTAATTGATCATTCGTTTATAAAATTAGCCCAAACTCTTAAATAGTAAAATTACTTATTCAAACTTAAGTCTCTATTTATATAAAATTATGTATTAAAGAATATTAATTGGAATTAATAGAAATGATTTAATGGTGAATTAATTAAAATGGACAATTCAACAGAAAATTTTGAAATAAAGCATTCTAAAAAGACAATGGTCTCATATAGTTTTGGCAGTTTCTTCGGCGAATTTATCGGTGGAGTTTTCGCACTCATGTTATTTTACTTCTATGAAAATGAAGTAAAATTGGACTCCTTGTTAGTTGGATTAGGCTTGGCTATATTTGCAATATGGGATGCATTCAATGATCCTCTTGTAGGATATTTAACAGATAGGCCCTTCAAATTCACTAAAAAGTGGGGACGAAGATTTCCTTGGATTGTTATTTTTTATATTCCCATGCTCATGGCTTTTCTCCTCATTTTCTCTCCTCCAAGTGTTGATCCCGTTGAAGGGCAATGGATTCTTTTTATATGGCTCGTATTTAGCACATGCCTTTTTGATACCTTAGAATCTATTTTCACAATCAATTTTAGATCTCTATTCCCCGATAAATTCAGGTCGAGTTCTGAACGATTAACTTCATCTGGAATAATTGTATACATCGGATTTGCCGGAATATTACTCGCATTTATCGTGCCACCAATGATAATATCATTCGGAGATATTAGTTCCTATATATTAATGGCTTGGATTGCTGTTGTGATTTGTATCATTACTTATTTATTAATGATTCCCGGTGTTAAAGATGATAAAGAGGCAGTCGAAAGATATTTAGAGAGTTATGATAAATTGGAAAGAGAATCATTCTTTAAAGCTTTAAAGGAAGCATTTAAGCAAAGGTCCTTTTTAGCTTTTTTAATTTTATTTATGTTATATCAAGTATTAACTCAGACGATGGGATCATCATTTGTGTATGTAGTAAATTTTGTTATAAAGGAGGATCCCGCTTTTATAACATTCTTCTCATTGATGATGTTTGCAGGAGGATTGATATCGTTGCCAATTTGGTATAAATATACTCAAAAAACAAAAAATTATCGGAAAACGATGATTATGGCAGGATTAATAATGATTTGTTTTGCGGCTATTCTAACGTTCATTTTAAGTATAATGGCTATTTTAATAATTGTATTTATTTTCGGTATGGGCGTTGGAGGATTTTGGGTAATGATATCACCTGGTTATAGTGATGTAATCGATGAATCCATTATAAGAACTGGAAAACGGCGGGAAGGTTTATACAGTGGATTCTTATTTTTTGTGGGTAATATTGCACGAGTAATTCAAGCATTAATTCTTGCCTTTGTACATGAACTCACCGGATTCGTTGAAGGTGCATTAACTCAATCATCTACAGCTTTAATGGGAATACAACTCCATTTTGGTTTGATACCCGCGATTATAATGGGCATTGGAATACTTGTCTTTTGGAAATTTTATGATATTACGCCTGAGAAGGTAAAAGAAATTAAAGAGAAAATAGTAGAATTAAAACTATAGAAAAAAATTTTAAATGCTTCTTGAATGAGGTGTTGCTCGTCTTCAATATTTCTGTCAAATTCAATTATGACGAGACCGCAATCTTTTGGAAAACCTTTAGGTCCTTAAAGCTCGTAGTCATAGGATAATCGATGTTAGCTCAATTGCCTTCGAATTCCTCATGGTAATGCGGTATTTCGGCATGTTAGTCATCTTGCAGGGAGGTTTTGTTTTCTTGAGAGGAATAATTGGAAATAAGATGGTTGGAGCGCATCAATTTATCATGGTCGTCCAAGTAATCTTGTCTTTATGCTTCATAACGCTCTTAATAACGCTCTATTACAATCCAAGCACCATCCCTTTCTATGTTTTTGACGAATCCGCTGGA
>JAUXAJ010000162.1 GCA_030620005.1 Promethearchaeota archaeon
CGATTTAGTGATATAGTGAGAGAAGAGTTTCATTTACGAACCCATTTTTTGAACAATTTAGATCATTTTTAAACAGGTTTAATTAAATGAAAAGAATCATCCACGCCCTGAATGAAGGGGGTGGCTTTCTTTCAAGGTAAATTCGCGAAATAATTTTTTCAATATTTTATAAAAAAGAACTTTATAAAATAGCTAACTCTTGGTAAAATTAAGAAAATTATCAGAATACTTTATTTTTACATGTTGAGGTCGTTAAAATTAAGGAAAAATTTGTTCCCATACAGATTAACCAAGAACAATGCATGCGATGTGAACGATGTCTTCGAGCTTGCCGAGCTAATGCAATTTATTTTAAAAATGGTATTCGACTTGTAGACTATGCAAAATGTAAAGCTTGCTTATCGTGCGTGCAAGTATGTCCAAGAAACGCAATTGAAGTTACATCTGTGATGCCAGAACAAGTACTCACGGTTAAGATTGATCACGATACGTGTACAATGTGCATGAAATGTACAGACCAAGAAGGAAATTTTTGTCCTAATAATCTCTTTCATGCAGGAAAGGTGAAAAAAGACGGTAAAGAAGTTGATGGTATAAGATTTAAGTTTGATGAAGTCTTTAAATGTCAAGGTTGTTTATTATGTGAGTTATCTTGCAGTGAAGGCGCTATAAAACCCGTGAAGTTTGAAACGTGAGGAATTTAGGTTTAAACAAGTTGTAAGTTCTTCACTTCTTTAAAATTGATTTTCAATTTAATAAGTTTTAAAATGGCGTTAAAAATAGGGAAAATAAAAGCAAGCAAACGCTAATTGGTCATGCGTTAATCGCCTTGGCTTAAATCTCATATTACCGAGTGTTTTTATTTTTTTTTACCGCTTCCCCCCATTAATCCCATGAGCCACTCAGCTGAGCCGACTCCATTAAAATAAATTACACAAATGCGCATAAAAATACCCATGAATGCCAAAAATGAAAAGGCTACGAAAATAAAGACTAAAAGGTTTAATTGTGAGATATATAACGGAAGAAATATCTGATGGAGCAAAAATAGGGTTAATGAAACAATTCCATAAGATTTAAACATCCTACTTAATGCGTTGCTCTTACCTTTAATGTCAACCAGATAGAAGACAAGAGACATGACTAATAGGTTTATGCCAATGAGAAAGAACATATTTGAGGCAGTTCCCCTAATTAAAAAATTATACATTCCTGGATATTGATAATATGGTTGTCTGTTTATGATTAATAATAGTTCTAAATGGGTGTATTCCGAAAGCACCATTGTTTCTGGAGTTTCCAATCTCCAACCAATAATCATGCCAAAACTAGTCAAGATAATCCCCCAAAGCAAGTATTGACGAAATAATTTTAAATATGATTCTTCTGTCCCTTCAATCATTGCTTCGTGGAGGAGATCTCCAAAAATAGTACCAATGAAACATATTGCGAGCCAGGGAAGGAGAGTTACCATGGGTGTTGGCGATACTATGATAAAATGCAATATTTGCAATCCTATATTCTCTTCCATTCCGAGATAGATCACCTCTCTAATGTATTCCGAAACAAAAATAATAAATAAACCTATTCCAGCTCTAACTACTTTCTTCAATTTTAGAGAATAATATGAAAATATTTGCGAAAATCCAAGAAACATTAAGATATTCCAACCAAAAAAATTCAATGGAAATGGAACTTCTACACCTATCATTGCAAGAGCTGCTAAATTATAAAACATGCCAATAACAATGATTGAAAACCCTCTTATAAAAACGCCCTTCTGGATTACTTTTTCAGGCACTCTTCCTTGCTTTCGCCTGACGCTAAAAACTACACTAAGAGCTGAGAGTAAGACGAATAACCCGGGTCCAAAAAAGTCGGCATAAGTTAAAACAAAACCGTAAACAAAACGCCATTCTGGATCCAACCACAGTGCCCCTAAATGTGCAAGCATTATCAAGAGTATTGCCAATCCTTTGACGATATCTATTGAATCTATTCTTTTTTGAACGTACTTATGTTCTGTATTATCAATATTTATATTTTTGATATTTTCAATATCTTCCACGTCATTCATCATTATTACATTAAATTTTTTAAAATATAAAAGTTTTTGAAATTTTCTTTTCAACTCCTATATTATCTACAAAGTTTTGTTTACTTCTTTCAAAATTATTTTCTTAACTTCACTAAAATTAGATATTACTATAATTCCATCCAAATTTTTTAGTTTTTCAACATTTTCAAGTTCAATATCTCTTATTTTGAGAGTTAAAGAACTCCCATCCGGTCTTGAAGTAACAATTGGTTCGTCGCGCTGATCAGAAGGAAATAGATATACCGGCATGTTCCCTTTAATTGCTGAAGCAACGCAATTCGTTATTAAGGTATCAGCAATTCCATGAGCGATCTTAGCCACGCTATTCGCTGTGACGGGACATACTATAAATAAATCGTATTTGCCGAGTTGAAGTGGTCCTGCTAAAAATGGATTGTTGGGGGTCTTCTCAATCTTAACCTTTTTAACGACTTCTTTAAGGTAAAGCCATTGCTTATACCATTTTACGACGACAGTTCCTTCTTTAGATAACATCGCGGTGATGTCAATATTCTCCTTGAATTGCTCTTGGAGTTCTTTCATTAAATCAATGCTTTCTTTAAGGAGGTAACCTGCTCCTGATATAGCCCACATTAGTTTGAACATTTGAAAACCACTTTATTATAAAATATTTTTCTTAAATACTATATTTCTTTTAAAATTAATTTTATTAATGAATTTCATTAAATTCATTAAATTCGTTAATTTAATTTATAAAATCTAAGAATAATAAATAAAAACTTGAGCATCATAATATTAATAATTAATTAATAAAAAAAAAAATAATGAAATTTGAATTGATGAACGATTCAAAATATGTATATTTCGATCATGCTTCTACGACTCCAATGGATCCACGCGTGATAGAAGAAATTAATAAGCATTTTAAGGAAACTTATGGAAACGCTTCTAGTTTGCATTCTTTGGGTCATAAAGCGCATGATGTTTTAGAAGAGTCAAGAAAAAAGGTTGCATCCTTGATCAATGCTGACAAGGACGATATTTATTTTACTTTTTCTGGAACGGAATCAGACAATATTGCAATAAAAGGAGTTGCTTTTAGGAACAAATTACGCGGGAACCATATAATAACGACAGTCATTGAACATCATGCTATAGAAAATCCATGTAAAGAGTTGGAAAAAAAAGGATTCAAGGTAACATATTTACCAGTAGATACAGGTGGTCTTATAAGTTTAAAAACCTTGGAGAATGCGATTACAGATAAAACTATTTTAATAAGCGTCATGTTTGCAAATAACGAAATTGGAACTATAGAGCCAATTAAAGAAATTGGTGCTATCGCGAAAAATCACGACGTGATTTTTCATACAGACGCTGTCCAAGCGTTTGGTAAAATTCCTATTGATGTAAACGAGATGAACATGGACTTATTATCAGCAAGTTCGCATAAATTGCATGGTCCAAAAGGCGTTGGAATGCTTTACATTAAAAACCAAGGAAAAAAGAAAGGGTGGGGGAAATATATAGAGCCAATAATGCACGGAGGAGGTCACGAGAAAAAAATGCGTCCTAGTACGGAAAACATACCGGGAATAGCGGGCTTTGCGAAAGCTGTTGATATTGCACGAAATGAAATGGCTCAAGAGGCAGATAGATTAACTAAATTAAGAGATAAGATCATTTCTTGGGTAACAGAAAATATTGAAGATACCTACTTAAACGGACACCCTACCAAACGACTTCCAAATAACATTAATTTAGGTTTTAAATACATCGAAGGAGAATCGATTGTATTAAGTTTGGACATGGAAGGGATTGGAGTTTCTACGGGTTCTGCTTGTTCGTCCAAATCTCTTGAACCATCACATGTCTTGTTAGCAATAGGTTTAAAACCAGAAGAAGCTCATGGATCCTTGCGCGTAACCCTTGGAAAATTTACTACAGAAAACGAAATAGATTATTTTTTAAAAAAACTACCTCCAATCATTGAAAGATTACGAAAAATGTCTCCTCTTAAAAACATCGTGAAATAAATGTTTGATCAGGCATGAGAAGCCGAACACATTCACCAAACCATCGATCCATGTACGATATGAATTATTAAAACAAGCAAATGGGAACTTTAAAGAAAGGAAATAACTTTTTTTCATGTTGCCCCATATTGAAAAAATCGAAATGATTTTTTGTTAATAATATTTGTTATAATTAATGAGAACTGAGGAATTTAAATTTTTAGAAAAAATCATAAAACTAGAGTGTAGGGAAGAATTAAGCTCGTTTTACAAAATAAGATCTTATAAACAGAAATTAAAATTAATGAAAGAGCGAAATATTCCTCAAAAAGAAATAACAGACGTTTTAAACCATTTATTTTTAAAGAACAGCCTTCTCTCAAGGAAAACAAAGAATTCTATATCCAAAATAATCTATAGCAAGAAGGATCGAATTATCGTTGCTATTACTAAATGGGGGAAGGAAATTATTTGGAATCGGGACAAGTTAATTAGATCCTATGGTTGGTTTTTCTTTGTTTCTGAAGCCATGGTGGACAAAAAAGACTCAGATAAAAAAAAAAAGAGAAAAAGAGAAAAAAAGAAAAAGAAGATTAAAGAAGAAAAAACCGTTAATGTGGAAGAGTTTCAATTCGAAGATAAAACCTTACTACTTATGCAAAAAATGAACATGCGCGCTCTATATAATACTAAAGAATACACGAAGTATGGAAATCTAATAAAATCGAAAAAAATTTCGCAAATGGAGATACAAGAGGTTTTAAAAGACCTTTTTTTTAATAATAACCAAATACCATTAAGAGAAAAAAAAGCTATAAGTAAAATAATCTATTATCAAGAAGAAAAAGTAATCGTCATTAAGTCGCTTATTGGAGATAAAATGTACGAAAATTTAGAAAGTTTAGTGGAAAGATATGGTTGGTATTTTTATATTACGGGGGTGCCAGTTGGTTCTAGCGAGATTTCATCTGCCATTGATAAAATTGAGAAAAGATTTAACCAAGATTATTTTAAAGAAATGTCTCTTTTTGAAACATCAGATGAATCTAAAAACCCAAGAGTATTACTCTATCCAATAGTCTTGAAGCCTAATCATAATTGTTTTATTTTGGGCTTAGGTAAACTCAATATTTTGCTTGATTGTGGAATTTCCGAATATGATCTTGAACATGTTGAGTTTTATCTTGAGAAATTGGATGATCTCTTGAAGGAAAAAGAAAAAAATGGACAAGAATTTATCGATGTTGAAGCGCTTTTGAATGGAAATGAGTTAGAAGAGATAGACAATATAAAAAAATTTGAAGATGTAAATGTTGATAATGCTCTTGAAAAGAAAGAACAAGAAGATCTAAAAAGTGTCGTGGAACCTGATAATTTCAACGATGAGACTAATGCAAACGATTTCACTAAACAAGCATCAAATGAACGTGATTTTGACGCAATCTTCATTTCTCATAGCCATTACGATCACATATCCGGGTTAAAAGATCTTGTTAAATTGTATCCCGAAATTCCTATTCTCTGCTCAAGAATAACGCTAGATTTATATCTATTACGAGATTCAAACTTTTTAAAACAAGAGAAACACGAAGAGATTGAAGAAGAAGATTATAGAAACATTGTAAGGAACGTTATATACGTTGAAAATGGAGATAAAATCGAATTCAAGGAAAAGGATTGCTTTCTATCGTTCTTTCACGCAGGGCACATGCCTGGTGCCTTAATGACGCTAGCGAGAGCAAAAAATTATCGATTTTTGTATACAGGTGATTACACGTATTGGGATTTTTCTCCTTTTGCTGGAACGAGAAGGTTTTTGGAACAAATTTCCCGTCCCGTAGATTTCCTCTTAATTGATACCGTGTGTGCTGGTGAAGATTTTGGAAGTCCTTCTGATCAGCTTCATAGTTTAATATTATTTTTAGAACAAAAAACAGAATATGGAAACAGTTCCTTAATAGGTGCAGATCCCTCGAGTTTGGCAATATCGTTCATGCTAACGATATGGAGACATTTTAGAAAGCTTCAGTTGAGAAAAAACTTTCAAAAACGACCAAATATCTATGTTGACATGATGGTTAGAAAAAATATTCAAGTTATAAATCATAGATATAAATACATTTACGGACCCATCTCAAAATTAATCAAAGATAAAGCAAATCCCTTTAATAGCATTAAATTCAGGTGGTTTGATAGAAATAATATGGATTTCTTAAAAACGAAAAATAATATTATTATTACTCACCCTCCTGATCTTTCTTATGGGATAATAAGGCCAATAATAAGTTCCTTAGGAAGAAATCCTCATAATTTGGTATTTCTTTCTGGAGCCATTCACGAAGAACCTGGATTATCATTAATAGATGGTGCTGAAGAAATTAAATTTCTAGATACTTGGAAAGCTCCATTCCGGGCATTATTAATTAATCGTTTTGTTCCTGATTTAAAAATAAAACTTCACGGTGATAAAGCCCAATTGATGGAAATGATCAAGAATCTTGAACCAAAAGAAGTGTGTTTATTTCATCAAAGTCCAAGAAAATTGTACGATGTAGCTGAAGAAGTAAGATTATCAGGTGTTGAGAAAGTATCCGTGCCCCAGAAAAGAACGTTAATTATTCTGAATTAAAAGAAAAAATCTTTTAATAACAGAAAAGAATCGATTTTTCCGGGAAAAGTCATTGAGATTTGCTTCCTTTGATACTGATGTTTGAAAGGTTTTAAGATACATTTTTAAGAATCATGCCTTAATAAGCGTTTCTTCAGGAAGCTTGGCATTATAAACGCTGAATAAAATTCTATTGCGCTAGAAATTAAAATAACCCTGAAAATCACTAAAGTAATTGTAGTAGAGGGAATCAAAGCGTCAAGAAATCCACCAATGCAGAATGAAGGAAATGCAATTAATAGTAATTTTCCTTTTAATTTAGTTTCAGGATTATCGAATTTGAGTGTTACTAGTGAAAATTTGACTCCAGTGACTAGAATAACTATTAATAGTATAACTAAAAAGAGTCCTAGTAATAAGGAATTTGCTTTAGTATCAACCGGAGAGATCTTTTCTCCAATTACAATCGGATCAGTGATTAAAAAATAGAAAAAAATTCCATAAAAAATTACAATAAACATACCACACAGAATTAATACCATTTTCTGCTTTTCTTGGTACAAGAAATTTGTGAATGCAGTCATCCAAAAAAATAAAGCAAGAGGTAGCGGAAGAAAATTCAACAGCATGATCATTTCGAAAGAAAGTCCTTCATTACCCATTAAAAGAGCAATTAAAAACGAAGCACTAGTACCATACCATCCTGAAACAATAAAAACCCATGTTAAACCAACTAAAAGAATATTTATATCTTTATTATTGAAATATTTAAGTGCTATCTTCACTCCAACAATTATTGAAATTATAACAAATAGAACACCAAAAATTCCATTAACAATATCTAATGCTTCGAGAGCCATGATATATGAGTTTTTATTATTATTAATAATATTCCAATAGAATCAATCTAATTTATATATTTTCTTTATTATTTTAAAATCTAAAATTAATTTTTTATTAATATGTTTGTTTGAATATGGAACAGCTTTAGATAATGATTCTTTTTAAAAAATTTATTCTAAATAATTATAAAATATTTTAGAAATGTATAACTTTTACTTATACTTAGTAAATTAGTATTCAAATCTTAGGTGATGCTATATCTATTCTGAAAAAGTCATGGATCACTTTAAAAATCCGAGGAATATGGGTGAGCTCAAAAATCCTAGTTCTATCGGCGAAGTTGGTAATTCTGTTTGTGGAGATCTCATGTTTATCTATATTAAAGTCAAGGATGATAAAATAGACGATATTTCATTTCAGACTTTTGGATGTGGCGCTGCTATTGCCTCTTCAAGCATGGTTACAGAGTTAGCGAAAGGCAAAACTTTAGACGAAGCAATGGAAATAACTCGAAAGGATGTTGCTGATGCCTTAGACGGGCTTCCTCCTATTAAATTGCACTGTAGTAATTTAGCTGCTGACGGACTCCATGCGGCTATAGAAAATTACCGTAAAATCCGAGCACATGGCTGAAAATCAGCATTTCTTACTTCGGAGCTTGATTTCTATTTACTTACTTAAACAAAATTATTGATCATGATTTTTCTTTTTTAAACGCTTTTGCGCAATGAATGCAGCAAAAATTCGTCTCTCTACCATCAATTGTTTCAATATAAAAGTCTTCATAAAGTTTTACGCCACAACAAACGCATATTTTTAATTTTGACTGGATTGCGGCTTCTATTAAGTTATTGAATCTTGAAAAAATTCTATCGATAAATTTTTCCCCTGCTGAAGTTAATTTAAAACCTTTTGCCCGTTCTGATTCCGCTTTTTGAATATCTTTAATGTAATCCTTAGATTTAAGATCTTTTAAGAAGTCATAAACGCTTGTTGGACTTGCCGTCGTGCCTAGATCCTCTTTAAGTCTGTTAATAATTTGATATCCTGTTATTGAGCTTTTAGATTTCAATAGGAATAAAATATAGAATCTAGACATGCTTTGAACTTTTATTTCATCTTTTTTACTCATTTTCAAGCCTCACCATCTAAAACAAGAAAATTCTAAATTTTAAATGTTTCGTATATATTTTATAATAGTTACTTTTAAGTATGTATCAATTCATATATATATTAAGTAGTATATAAACCTTAATAAAATAAATAAAATAAAAAAAAGGTGATTAAATGATTTTTAATATCATGCATGAAGAAGAATATCACATGATGGATTATCACATGGTTGATTGGGCAGTTAACTTATTCGGTTCTTTCTGGTGGAGTTTTATGGTTCTAGGATGGTTGTTTGTTATTATTACTAGCATAATTATAGCGTTTTACATCCATAAGGACGCTACAAGTAAAAGAATAGTTAATTCTGAAATATGGTTAATTATTGGCTTGTTTTTAAATGTCATAGGATTACTGCTATACTTGCTAGTTCGTGGAAATTATGGGGAAAATGAAGGAAGAAGATGAATCAGTGGAGAAGTTGTGAATAATTAAAAGTGATTAACAAAATATAAGCATTACATTTTTTTTATAAAAATACAAATTTGATATTATAAAATAAAGTATAAAATGGTGAATTATAATGGAAGTAGAAACGAATCAGAAAGTAAAAATTAAGCTCGGTGGAATGACTTGCGCGTCGTGTGCATTTAAAATTGAGACTAAACTGAAAGGATTGGAAGGTGTGAGTAGTTCTATTGTTAATTTCGCTAACGAAGAGGCCATTGTTGCATTTAATCCAGGCATGACTAATTACGATGATTTCAGCGACGCCATTCGTGATTTAGGGTATCGGAGTTCATTGGCGAAAATTGATTTGAAAGTTGTTGACAAGTTATCTGAAATTCAGTTTGATGAATTAGTTAATAAGGCGAAGGAAATTGAAGGCATTCACGATGTTAGGGGAAATTACAACGCAAATAAGCTATTTATCGAATTTAATGAGCTGCAAATTGATGAATATAAAGTTTTTCTTGGCGTTAAAAAATTAGGTTATAAAATTGAAAAAACAGCAGGTTCCATGGATAAGGAAATTGAACAACATAAAAAGGAAATGAGATATCGACTACGAATATTAACATTTTCGTTAATTTTTACAGTCATAATAGCACCCATTAGCTGGTTTATACCAGAATCGTTTGTAAGAAATTTAGTACTTTTCTTCTTGGGTCTTGGCAATTATTCTATCGCCGGCTCGTTCTTTCTGATTGGAGCGTATAAATCTCTAAAAAATAAATCAGCAAATATGGACGTGCTCGTTGCGTTAGGAACGACTACTGCATTAATCTATTCTATTTTAGCTACCTTTTTTATCGATGGAAATACATTTTATGAAGCAATGAGCATGATTTTATCGTTTTTACTAGTAGGAAAGTACTTTGAGCACAAAACCAAAGGACAGACTTCAGAAGCTTTAAAAAAATTAATTGGATTACAACCTAAGAACGCCACCCTTTTAAAAGAAGGAGAAGAGATTGAGATTCCAATTGAAGAAATTGAAGTAGGGGACATTTTAGTTGTCAGACCTGGAGAAAAAATTCCTGTGGATGGTAAGGTCACTGAAGGTAAATCTAAAGTGGACGAATCAATGATTACAGGGGAAAGCAGATATGTCAAGAAAAAAGAAGACGATGAAGTGATTGGTGCTACGGTAAATCAAACAGGCTTATTCCACATGGTTGCTGAAAAGGTTGGAAAAGATACGCTTTTATTTCAAATCGTTGATTTTGTCAAAGAAGCTCAGAGTAGAAAAGCGGCAAAACAACAGTTAGCTGATAAAGTTAGCAATTATTTTGTTCCCATTGTAGTGATAATTGCAATAGGCGCTTTTCTTTATTGGTATCTTGTTGCAAATATTGGTTTAGAATTATCATTATTAGTCTTTACTTCGATAGTTGTCATATCGTGTCCATGCGCACTTGGTTTAGCAATTCCCACGGCGGTAATGGTTGGAACAGGTAAAGGAGCTGAAAATGGACTTTTGATAAAAGGAGGAGATTCATTGGAATCCGTTAATAACATAAATACGATTGTGTTTGACAAAACAGGTACTTTAACAGTTGGAAAACCAAAAGTTTCAGGAATCTTCACGGAGAAGGATCTTAGAGGTGAAGGATATGACGCAAAGGAACTCTTAACTTATGCTGGTAATGCTGAAATGGGCTCAGAACATCCACTAGGGAGAGCAATTATAGAAGAAGCGAATCAAAGAGGAATATCTCTTGAGACTCCAGTAGAATTTGATGCTATACCTGGAAAAGGGATAAGCACTAAAGTAAAAGGTAAAAAAATCTTGATTGGAAACGAGAAACTGATGAAAGACAATGAAATTCCAACAGAAGCTTTTAGTTCTAAATACAAAGAATTTCAACAAGCCGGAAAAACCACCATAATTGTAGCCGTTGATGATAAAATCAGGGGTATTATTGGAATTTCGGATAAAATAAAAGATCAAGCGCCTTATGCGTTAGACGAGCTTAGAAAAATGGGTTTGGAGATATTCATGCTCACGGGCGATAATCTACAAACTGCCTTAATTATTGGTGAACAATTAAAAATTGACGATAAACACATACTAGCCGAAGTCTTACCAAACGAGAAGGCTCTTACTATTCAAAAGCTTCAAGAATCAAGCGAGCAAAGAATTGTTGGCATGGTTGGAGACGGAATAAACGACGCTCCAGCATTAGCTCAAGCTGATGTTGGTATCGCTGTCGGCTCAGGCACGGATGTGGCTATTGAAACAGCTGATATTGTATTAATGAGAGGGGATCTTAGGAATGTTGTATCTGCAATTAAACTTTCAAAAAAAACATATAAAAAGATGATAACTAACTTATTCTGGGCGTTTATTTATAACCTAATTGGAATTCCAATTGCTGCGGGTGTTTTATACGGCTTGACTGGATTTTTCTTACCACCTTATTTGGCCGCCGTATTCATGGCCACTAGTTCCGTTTCAGTGGTGACTAATGCGCTATTTCTGAAAAGATTCGAACCCAAGACAAAACAACAACTTGAAGAAGAAAAGTTATTATTAGAAGAAAGAGTAATAGATCCAATATGCGGCATGGAGATCGTTCCAAGTCAATCGATTAAATATAAACATGAAGGCAAGAGTTATTATTTTTGCAATCCTTCTTGCGAAAAAGAATTTAAGCTCGATCCCGAAAAGTACAAAAATTTTGAAAAAATTGATCCAAAACTCATGCACAAGCAGATTTATGAAGAAGAACTCGTTACAGACCCCGTGTGT
>JAUXAJ010000156.1 GCA_030620005.1 Promethearchaeota archaeon
AGGTGCTTCTTCTATGATTTTAGGTCCTATTTTTAATCCAAAAGCATGAAGAAGAATATCATCAAAAGTAGGCTTTTTTACTTTAAATGTGGATTCTCTACTCTTTTTTAAAAATACTTTATAGAGATCGATTAAATTACGTGCTTTATGATTAGAATGGAAGAGTATGACTTTGTTTACTTCTTCTTGGTTTAGATGGTCTAATTCTTTAATTGAATATAAAAAAGAAATAGCACTTGCAAGTGTTAGTTCTATATCTTCTGGCTCAACCATCTTTATTTTTTGTGAATATGTGAGTAATAATTTCGCAATATCAGATCCAATATAAGATCTATGTGCAAGAGGGATCTTGGGTACAAGGCTTAATATTTGATCAATATAAGAGCTTGCTTTCTCTTTACCTATTTTTTCAGCATAAAACTTTTCTGCTCGTTTTAAGAAGCCTCCTATACCTGTAAATTGAATACGTTCTTCTTCCATACAACAGACATGATTAATAATATCTTCCAAAGTACTATCTTCTGTTTTCATTTCATTACCATATTTTACCTCTTCTAAAAATGCCTTAAATAACTCAAGTAACCCTCGTAATTTTTTCCTGCTTCTTCTTATTATATCTTGATTTAATAAAACTTTACTTTTTCCTCCTAAATCAGAAATTGCTTTTATAAATCGTAAAATATGCTTTAAAATATTTTCTAAAGACTCAGATGTTAATTCTTCAATGTCTTGAGAGAATTTAAATAAATATTTTGCTATTTCTGAACTCATGTAACTTTGAATTTCATCATCAATTTCTTTTAAAGACGAAATAATTTTTTTAGAATAATCTATTGCTTTTTCTTGTCCTATTTTTTCATAGAATTGTTTTTCAGCTCGATTTATAAATAAATCGGTGCCTTTAAATTGAGTGAGGTGAGCCTTTATCCCTACTACATGTGTAAGGATGTTTTCAAAAGTCCCTTCATTTTCTAAAAATTCTCCATTTACTGCTTTTTCAATAAATTTAACCATCAAGTCTACTAGACTTCGTAATTGATTTTGGCTTTGCTTAATTATAACCTGATGGATTTGTTTCCTATTATTATCTACTAATTCATTTAATAATTTAGTAAATATTAATATATGCTTCAAAATCTCTTCAATAACTTTAGGAGATTTATCACCTAAGGTTTGTGAGAGTTTAAATAAGTGTCTTGGGATCTCTGAACTCATATCTCTACTGAATTGGTCAGGGATTTGACTTATAGCAGATTTAATCTCATCAAACAATCTATATGTCTTCTCTTCGCCAATTTTTTCTATAAACCCTTTCTCTGCTCTTTTTAGAAAGATTTCCATATCGCATCCAGACTCTTACTTTATAAATTTATTTTGGTTTATTTTTTCTCTTTTTTTTAATTCTAGGAAATTTTATGCTTCTTTGAATTTTTATCAGAATTCATTTGTTTAATAGTGTTCGTTTTGTTAATTTTGTTACTTATTAACTCCAATCTATAGTTTTTGAAATATATCAAAAGTGCTAAAAAAACATGAGGAGTGTTAAAAAAGGTTAAAAATTAAATTAATAAATACCAAGGATTAGATTAAAATTTAATTAACCTCTTATTAAAGATAGTGACTGGTCCAATTAAACCTGTTGGTGCTAATCTCTTCTTTTTAAACTGTTTCCATTCTTTTTGTTTCTTACCATAACCAACTAAACGATTACGAATTGTAGGAACCACCTCAATTTCAACACTATTCTCTCCTTCTTTAATACTTTCGGTGATATCTATCGTAAAAGGATGTTTAAAGAGTGGGTCGTAAGATTTCCCATTTATTTTTACAATACCAACATCGTATATTTTACCCACAGAAAGAAGAATCCTATTTTTTTTATTAATCATTTCTTTTGATAAATGAAAAGTAGAGCTATAGATTCCTCTAAAAGAGCAATATTTTAACTCTTTGATCTCGCGCCAATCTTTCAATTCTTTTAAATTCATTGAAAGAGGTCTCTCTTCTCCATCATGACTCCGTAATTTTGTTTTTAATTTCCATGATGTAATTGAAATTTCTTCTGCTATATCCTTTCCTGTAATAGTTATTTCTTCTCTTGAACTGTCATTCAATTCAAAAACATATTTTCCAGGAGTATCTATCAATCCAATCATGCCATCAGAGGTTCTTTCTGTCTTGATGGGTGATTTAATTATATATTTCTCTTCCTTTTCCTCTCTAAATTCTAAGAGAATTGATTCATAGGGGTTGAAGTAAATATCGGTGGTGATTATATTACCCTCTTTTTTGTATTGAGAAAGTTGAGTGATTTCGCCAGTCCAAGGATTGAGTTTAAAGGGCACTTTTTCACCATGTAAGAAAGAAGAAGTGATTTTCAATGAGCTATTTTCACAATGACGGATGAAGTAAAAATCAGAATTGCTTGCTTCTTTATGAATGAAATGAACAGTAGGCTGTGGTTTATCGAATTTTATCCGAGGTTTGACATTCATTTCTCGTTCTAAAAATGTAGCTACATTCTCTTCTTTGTTAATTACTGAAATTTTGCCTTTCAACTCTTTATTCAAGATTTCTTTTATTTTTTCATCATTTTCTTCATGATTAAAGAATCCGGGTTGCCTATCTGGAATGTTATTTATAAAAATAATGGGAAAATCATTACTTGCTAGTTCTCTCAACTTTTCAACTAAGGGAAGAGATAAAGCATCAATATCTTGAAATATGAGTGCCTTTAACTCGCATTCTCCTACACATAACAATTTATTATCAATATTTGCTTTTAAAAGTGAATCTTCGTTGATGTGGACATAATAATAACCATTTTCCATCAGGTTATAACCCAAATTTATGAGATTTAATGTCCACATTTCTTCATCATCTAGTTTCTCTTTAACGTTAGCATCGATTGCCTTTTTATTAAGAGGCACATCACTTTCGTCCAAGCATCCTCCAACCATTTCTTCTTGTTTTAAAACAGCGTCCGAATAATTGAATAATGGATAAAAAATTCCAACATCACATTCAAGTTTAGTGTTTTGGAGAATATATTGACATCTTGATATGTAAGAATTTACCAAGGGGAAAAATTCATAAAATGGATTATAGCGACTAAAATCTGCACTAAAGGTAAATCTTGTTAGCATGTAGGGCGTTGAGAAAGGATGGAATCCGGGATAAGGATAATTTGGGTTTTTATAAGGTAATCCATGATAAATCATTTGATTAATGCCAGATACAAATAGTCTATCCGCTGCAACTTTCCATTTAAGAGGCGTGGTTAAATATTCCCTCATGTTCCATCCAAGAGATTCACACGATACTATTGGTTTTTCATATATCGCTCCTGCTGATCCCGCTAATTTAAGAAAATCTAGCATCCCTCCAGCAAATATTTGCTCTGTTTCAGGGATATCAGCAGTTCCATATGCCTTTAATGTATCTGCAATTATTCCATACGCTTGTATTCTATTTAATAAATCATTATTCTTTCCCCATTTCGCCATGGATGCGAGAAATCTTTCAATAAACAAATCAGAAATCGTTTTATCTAAATCATAGCGAATACGGTCGTTAATATCTTCTTCATCCTTAAAATCAAAACTAGGAACGCCTGAACCAGCAAATATTACGAAAAATTTATTATATTTGTTAAATATAAAGCATACGGGCAAATACGGAGATAAATCATATCCCCTTCTCTTTTTAAATTCATCTAAAAAATCGTCCGTCCAATACCAATCACACATCAATTCCAAGCTATCCGTAAAAAAAGCTCTCAACGTTTTTCCAAAATGTTCTCCAAACTTTTCTTTTCCTTTCCCAAAATGAAGATCTAAGTGGAATTGAATTTCATTTGAAGCAAAATGATCAAGGACTAAACTCTTTTCATCTGCATTTACATTAGGTCGAGCGTTAAAAGACAATCTCATGCCCGAAGGACCTTTAAAAAAGGAAAATATCTGCCACTTACCTTCAGGAACATCCCAATCAAGTAAATCTTCGTTGTTTACATGCTTAGTGATATCTATTATTGATTCAAAATCTAAATAACTTGTTTTTTTTCGAAAAAAATGAAATTTTCCTGGTTTTCCTATAGGTTTGGCGGCAATGACTCTTTCTAATTTCATGTCATTTTCAAAGAAATAAGCCATTCTTAAACCAAGGAATCGTTCGATTAACCATTGAATTCTATAAAACAATGGTTTTTTCAACTTGGGAATTTCACCCTTATAATGACGAGCGCCTTTTATAACCTTTTGACCAAAAAAAAGCCCTTTCAAGGATTGTTCCTTAGATATGTGAGTTCCACCAGCAGGCCAGCCAGCCCCTATGGTTAAGTCAATAGCCATGTTTCTTTTTGACGCTTCATCTAAGAGTGTCTTAATAATGTCATAATAAAATGGTGTCATAAAACGATGAGTTCTTCTTGCTCTTTCTGGATCTTTTTTTGTGAGATTTTTAGGTAATCCAATCGTAAAACATTGAACTTCAGCCCCGTAAAATCCAGATTTATCTAATTCATCTAATTCTCTTAATACTTCATCTTTATCAACATCTAAACCCGTCCACCACCATCTGACCATCGGACCAGCAGATTTAGGTGGTCTTTTAAATGTTTCCCACTCAATTTTATTTAAATTCACGGTCATGTTTTTACCATCTTTTAACTCGTAAATTAGATTTTAGTTTAAATTTCTTCTAATCTTTTTTATAAATAAACATTATTTCTGATAATATATCAACTTGATAAACTTTTTTTATTATATTTATACCAAGTTAGAAATATAAGAATTATGAATATTTTTAAAAGTAAATTTTATTATTTTTATTGAACAAACATTTTAATTTATAATGCATTAAATCATTTCCCATTTTTAAATTTTTTAAAAATTTATATTTTTAAAAGAAGCTCGCGATCTCAGTTAGCGCAGTTCATTACCAGGTCAAGCAAAAGGTCTTGAAGCCCTCTTCCGCCACCGGTTTTCGTGGATTGGTAAATTCTCGCGATATGGTGAAAAGCGCGGCCGAAAGCAAGGTCTCGCTCTATTTGAACGAGTCGAGTAAGTTGCTTGTTGATTGAAGCAATATTAAAGTTTTCTTTTTATTTTTTTTACGATTTTGAGTAATTGTTTTTTTTATATATATGTAGCTGTCAATATTCACGCGTTAAAAAAAATTTAAAATTATGGAAGTGATTGAAAAAAAAATGACGGAAGTATCAACTAAAAATCAAAGTAAAACCTCTAAAAAATTCCTATCAAACAAAAGAACTTCAAAACAGACCATTGTGATTTCGCCCGCCCTCAAGGAGTGGATCGAGAGATATGTTAATGTCAATAGGCGGAAAAATCCTGGCGATGAGAGATGATACATATAAATAGTAGTAGTTACTCCTATTTTACTTAAATCTTCTTTTCAAATTATTGCAAAATAAAAACACGCAAATAAATTGGTTAGACATCTTGTCTTAACCTTTCTTCATTCTGGGATATTCATAATCGTTTTTTTTAACTCTTATTAATAACTTGGACAAACTTGGACATTCACGACTAAATTGCCCAAAATCTTGTCTTAATCTTCCTTCATTCTGGGATATTCCAGAAGAGCCACTGGGTAGTAAAATTACACCTAAATATTTAAGAAGTTTTAAGTTTTAATGAAAAACAGAATAAAATGCGAAAAATTTTGTAAGGTCAGCAAAATTATTTGAATAATTTTTGTCGGGCGAGTGTAGTTTATCACTTAAGTTTTTTTTTTTAGAAAAGTAAGAATTATTTTACTTATATCTTAAAATGTTCCTCCTGAGCATTCGTTTTTCCACGCGATCACCTGTCTTTTCACGCCATTTTTTCAAACGCGTTTTCATGTTCTCAAGTATATCTGCCTTACCTTCGTTATCTATTAAATTATTTAACTCGTAAGGATCTTCTTTCAGATCGTAAAGCTCATCCATATCACTGTCATTCCAGATGTATTTATATCTATCAGTAACGATTAACCGACCTAAATATTTAAAAAAATGGCCATGTGTCTGACACATTAAATCATCGCGCCAATCGGTATCAACTTGCATGCTTATTGGCAACAGACTTTGGCCATCAACGGTATCATTAAAACCAGTTCCAGCAATATCAAGAAAAGTAGGCGGTAAATCGAGATTACTTACGAGCTTATCGCTCATCTGACTAGAAGGAATTTTACCTGAATATCTAATTGCCATTGGAATGCGCACCATTTCTTCAGGCATGTAACAATTTTTGTCAAAATGTCCGCCGTGGCAAGCAACAGCATCACCGTGATCTGCTGTCCAAACTACGAATGTATTATCTGCTATTCCAACATCGTCAAGAGTTTTAAGAATGAGCCCTCCTGCCTCATCTACAAGTGTTTGTTGCGCATAATTAAGAGCTAAAACTTTTTGCCATTCGGACCAAGGTAAAGGATTAGGAAAAATTATTCGAAATCTCTCGTTCAGAGGAAAATTAAATTCTGCTTTGTAAGCCGCTGGTTTATGTTTTAAATCATCTCGAAAATTAGGATATTCTGGTATGTTTTCAGGATCGTACATGTTAAGATGCTCTTGGGTAGCGAAATAAGGTTGATGTGGGCCCCAGAAATCTACCCGTAAATGAAACGGTTGCTTATTTCCTAATTCCGCAATTTCTATTAATTTATCGCAGGCAAGACTCGCCAAGAAAAACGCTTCGTGAGTTTCTTTAGATGTAGTCATTATGCCAGTTGCATGCTCGCCACACCAACCAAGATTAGGATTGTAAAGCTCTCCTTTTTTTAATCCAATTTCTTCTCCAGTTGACCAAAAACTTCGTAGTATACGAACTTGAAATGGAGCTAAATCATTTTTATTTAGATACTCCTTATATTCTAGTTTCGTGTAAGGGTTGTTATAACTTTCGTAGCTAAACCCTTCACACTGGTGATCATGCGCTGTTCCAGGTCCAGCGTGCCACTTTCCATAGTAATAATTTTTGTATCCTGCTTCCGCAAGCTTGTCCAAATAAGTTTCTCTATCAAAAGGATGGTTTGTGTCATTTTTTATTTCGCGATGGTTATGTGGAAAAAGACCAGTTAGCATTGAGCGCCTTGCAGGACCGCATAAAGGGCATGCTGTATAAGCGCGAGTGAATTTTACACCTTCAGCAGCAAGCCTTTCAAAATTAGGGCGCTTAATTTTTGGTCCTCCAGCTATTTCGCCATGACCATAGTAAGCCATATGGTCGTTTAAAATAAATATTATATTTGGTTTTTCCAATATTTTTCCCCTTCGAAGTTTCATTTAAATAAACATTAATCCGAACTTTTTTTTACATATATGCTTTAAGCTTAGATTTTCTTAATTTTTTTTTAAAGTATCTTTTTAATCCCTTTAAGGGCAAAAAATACAAATGAATGATAAATTTTAAACTCTTTCATCTAATTTCGTAAAATAAATATTCTACCCGTTTTCCTCAACCTTTCACCTTATTATTGGGACAGTATTCTTCCATAAATCTGAGAAACTAAATATTTACGAAAAAAGATTTATATGTGATTATTGTATATATATTGTTAATTATTAGTTGTTAATTTTAATTGGAAGAAAAAAGGTATTTTAAAGATGACTATTGAGAAAGGAAGGGAAGAAAAAAATAGGTCAATGTTCACGCTCGTATCATACAGTGTCTTCGGTTTTGGAGCCGGTTCGGCCTTTGGTTTTATTAATGCATATCTTTTATATTTTTACGAGGTTGAAGTCGGTTTGCCCATCTTTTTCTTTACAATTGCTATGGTTATATATAGCATATGGGATACAGTAAACGATCCGCTCGTCGGTTATTTTTCAGACAAGCCCCATTTTTATACAAAACGGTGGGGAAGGCGCTTTCCGTTGATCGTAATCGGGATGATTCCGGTATCATTTTTATTCTATTTTATATTTTCTCCACCTGATATAGATCCAGTCGAGAACGCCATAGTCATAACTATCTGGCTTACTTCCTTTCTATGTTTAACTGAATTTTTTGCTACAGTTTCAGGCATAAATGTGGTTGCGTTATTTCCTCAAAAATTCCGTACTGATAGGGATCGTAGATTTATTAACGGATTTGGGGTGGTGGTGCTTGCTGGAATGCGGGTCTTCGGGATGGTACTGCCTCCATTGTTTATCGTTTATGGAGATAAATCGAGTTTTTTAACCGCGGGATTAATAATCGTGCTGATATCCATCCCGTTCTTGATTATAGGGATTCCCGGAGTCCGAGAAGACAAAAAACTGATCGAGCAATTTTTTAAGAGCGAAGAACTAGCTAAAGTGAAGGATAATTTTTTCGTGTCAATGAAAAAACTCCTTAAGAATCGAAATTTCGTTGCGATTACTTTAATCTCTATTCCTTTAAACATCTGTGGTGCGTTAGCAGTACAATCAATAATATATTTTGTACGATATGTTTTACAAGTGGATGTAATATGGACAGGCGTGGTCATGCTTGTTTTTCTGGTGGCTTCTGTTATGGCAATCCCTTTTTGGGTCTGGGTAATAGGGAAAGTTGGGGCATTTAAAGTTGCTTATATAGGTATAATAGGACTAGGACTAGCACTGTTCCTAAACCTGTTTGTTAATGACGTGCATTCGGGTATAATTGTTGCGGTTATCGTGGCTTTTTTCACAACCGGTTGGGATTGTGCTGATGTGCTGCTATTTGCTTCAGTTTTAGACGAGGTGGTAGTAAATGAGCGTCGACACCAAGAAGGTGTATATAGCGGTGTTAGAAGCATTATTCTACATATTGGTCCACCCCTCGTAACGATAATATTCGCAATTACTCACGCCATGACGGGGTTCGATCCACATGCTGATGTTCAAACACCACTAGCCCAGTGGGGGATTCGTGCAGATTTAGGCTTGATCCCGATGATCCTTGCGCTTGTAGCCGTGCTAATTTTGTGGAAAGGTTTTACTCTCACGCCTGAAAGAATAGAAACCATTAAAGCACAGTTGAGAGAACTTGACATCTAATTTTTTTTCAAATTTTAAAAATTGCATTTTTCATTAATAATAAAAATAATAAATGAAGAAGTTTAATTTCTAGAAATTTAATTTCTAGCCTCCAAAACGGCGATTATTTGGCGTTTTACGTGGATACTAACGTTCAAAATTACGAGTCGTTAAGTTCGGTTCAAGTAAAATTATTTGGAGACTCCGGACAAATTGGGTCCACTCAAACCATTAGTGTCGATGAGTTGATAATGTACGATTTCAACTTGATGATCGACCTACCGTCCACTCCTAACACCTTGAACAGGATAGAAATAATACCGATTTTCAGGACGGACGCAGAATTCTCGCCTTCCAACAATATAGGAGTTTTTCGGTTCGAATTTACCAAATGGGACGAACAAATGACCGGTAGCGACGGGTTCATGGAGGTTCCTTTAAGCAACATACTAATAACCGACCCGCAAGAGTTAGAAATTGCCTATGTTTTTAACGAGCAGCTTGATTACTTGGAGCTTCCTGACGGCGTGAAATTTGGATGGCACGAAGAAAAAGACGAATATGATAATGTGGATTATTACATGCTCAGAATTCCTAATACTTACAAGAATCCAGAGAATGCCTGATGGTGCTGAATTTGGATGGTACGCTGAAAAGGATGACCATGAAAATGTTCTATATTACATGTTAAGAATTCCTAACACTTACAGGAACCCCGATAATCCAGCAGAAATTCTTACTTTTGAAGACGGCGACTTTTTCGTGGTTCGCTACAATTCTCCTGTTGAAAAAGCCGTAGGCATCGGCATTGGAAAGATCTCACGTTTCAATATATCACTGTTATGCCATTTTTTCTCCATAATACTAACTCTCCACTCTTTCTATCTGATCTATAATTCTATTGACTTTTTGAATAAGTACATTTCCAATAACCAAGACATCCTCCATATTCCATATATTTACATCTCTCAAATCCCATCCCCGAATTACAACTAAGTCTTTCGGGAAATTTACACTCGGAATCTATTTTCAGCTTGCTATATTCACCACGTAGAGTTGTTTTATCGGGTTCTAAAAAGTATGTCTTTATTTGTCGAATAATTCCAGGTTTTTTTTCTATCTTTATTTTATAGTAATTTCCATTCTTATCTCTAATCGCATCCTTCACGTGAGCTTCTTTTATGTTTTCATCAAAGACTGCTTTACATGAATTGTGACTACAAACATATTCTTTTGTTGTGCTCCTAAATCTTAAAGATTTGTGATTACATTTTGGACATATTTTATTAGGCATGATTATTCACAATTTAATGATTTGTTCTATTTGTGTATATAATGGTCTAACCACCACACAACTGCTTGATTGTAAATACTGCGATTAATCTTTCTATGGAGAATCTTTTGCAGAAGCTCCAATGAAAGTCTCAAAAACCAATAACAAAAGTATCACGGTTTTTTTGACGATTTTATCTTTTGAACGATTTCTAGAAAATAAACTGAGCAGTTGCAAATATAACTTTTTCTGCAAGAAACTTTATTAAAGGAATGTGTTTTTCGACAATCACTGTACTTTCTGAGAATGGAACATGTTTAGGAATGAGCATTATAAGGTCTCCAAACAAGATTTTAATATTCAATCCTATTTCAGAGACGATTGTTTTTGTAGGGATCGTGTCGGAGAATAAAAGCA
The DNA here is from genome assembly GCA_030620005.1 of Promethearchaeota archaeon. Next base: position 10,686 of record JAUXAJ010000156.1, read on the forward strand.
TTAAGGGAGTAGAAGATTGGTTTAACCGAAATGAATCTAAATTTCAAGATGTTTTTTCAAAATGAATAAAAAAAGTTAGTAATCATTGTTATTTGTTTAGGATTATATGGATTATATCAATATATATTATAGAGATTATAAATTATTATAAAAATGTTTTTATAATAATTTAATATTTTTATTCGCTAAGAGAAAAAGATTTTTAAGGTAGATTACTTTTATCCGAAATATTTTTATAATCGATCATGGAATTCCATTGGTAAAACTAAATTTTGGAGAATGCCATTCTTTGGGTCTAGATGAAAATCTAATATCTGGTTTTATATGTGCACTTGAATCATTTTCTAATGAGATTACAAGGTCTATTATAAAATCTATAAATTTTGAAGATTATATATTCCATTTTTATAAAGATCAAAGAAACCTATTACATGTTTTTATCTCGGAACCTGACGATGACATTGAAGTAATTAATTTTAAAATAAGACGGATCGCTTCTTTGTTTGTTGAAATGTATTCAACAATATTACAAGAATATAATGGCGAAATATCAAGATTTAATGATTTTGGGAATATTTTAATTGATATGAATTTAACTCAGAAAAATTGCGGAGGTCGTCCGGAATGTGAAGGTTGTCCTAATAGTGTTAAAACGCTCAAGGTTCTCGATGCCTTTAAAGAAAAGAAAAAAGGATTTTTAAATCGTCTCAAATCATTATTCAATAGAAAATTCTAATAGTCTAATATCTAATTTTTTTACTGAAAAACTCACAGCTTCTTTAAAATTCATATGATGGTTATCATTGAAAAGACCAATTATACTTAAAACATCCCTCGAATAGTTAGATGATTGATGATCTCTTAGTTCGAAATTTGTTGAGTGGTTTAAAGCTAAAGCAATCTTTTATATAGTAGTGCGATATGTTTTAATTGGCTTTTCTTCAATATAAAGGGAATTGGGATCGAACCGCACTCTTTTCCATCTATTGAAAGAGTGATTGTTGCTCTTTTTCCTTTTCTTAAGAAATGGGCCCTAACAGTGCATTTTCCAGTAGATATCGAGATATCGAATACCAATCGCGAGTCCTTGATATAAAAACTAAAACCTCCATTCATCGTTCCCAGCGCAACCAGTACTCCTTCGGCATTGTCATCGGGACGGTGGATCTCTGCGTTCATTATCCAAGTGTGATTTTCAAATGGCGGAGCTACTTTAAAAAAGAAATAGAAAACATATTTATCAGCCAATGTTGTAGATCTAAAGTAATTTTGATTATTTTTTATTATAGCATATCCAACCTAGTGATGATTGAGTTCTATTTAATTAAGTAAAACAA
>JAUXAJ010000210.1 GCA_030620005.1 Promethearchaeota archaeon
CAGATACACCATTTTTTATAAGATTTTCTTTAGTAATTTTACCCCAAACGGCTATTTTATCAGCAGCCATAGGAATAAATCCGTAATCATAATAGCGAGAAACCCACCCATGTTGAATTACAAGAGAAGGAACTTTCAAGTAAGAACTAACAGTTGCAACTGTTTTTGATAATTCATCTGTGTCATAATAAAGAGTTAAACAATTTATTCTTTCTTTTTTTATTAAATTAGAAAAAGCTAAAATATTTATAATAACTCTTTCAAAATCAATAAAAATAGTCTTATAAATGAATTTTTTTATCAATGGCCAAAAATAATTATTTTTATATGTAAATACTTGTTTGAAATTTTGGTCTTTTAAAGCATTTTTCCAATAATTTAAAGATTTAATAATAAAGTCATTCGCTTCTATTCTCATTTTTTTTGTTTTATAATACTCAAGAAAAAGATTAAAATCGAGATTTCTTTTTAGAAATGCAAAGAATCTAGGTTTCTTTTTTAATAAAAGAAGTTGATGATCAGTATTTAATTCATTAATTATTGATTTATAACCATAATAATCATACATAAGAATTTTTTTTTTGTATTTCCTGTTTTTAAAATCAAATGTTTTATTACTTGTTAAAAAAGAAAGGAAATATCTTAAACAAATTTTTAATATTTTTATAGAATAGAAATTTTCCATGAATAATTCTTTCAATTCTTTTAATTTTCCCTTAAGTTTTTTTAATCTGAGATAGAAATCTTTTAAAAATATTATTTTAACTGAAATTTTCTTTATTAAACAAACATATTTTACGATATTAGTAAATTCATTGATATAATAATCGTCTTCGTTGAAAATCACTATTTCTGATGGTTTTTCCATCTCTATAATTTTTAAAATAAGAAAATAGTTCCTAATGATTCTTGAGAAATAAAAAATCGCATTACGAGTTACTAAACTTCCTAAAGAAAACCCTTTATATTTAAATATATCTTGATGCCAATTATTACTAAGATTAATAGCAAAATTATCTAATTCTTCAGCATCTTTCTCAGAAATGTATTTTTCCTGAATCTCAAATTTGATATTTTTGTGGATTAGATAAAGTTGTAATTCCATTGTTAAAGCAATAATCATTATCGGAAAATCACATTTATTATCTTGTTTATTCTGAATGTATTTTTCATACTGCTTAATTTCATGAAGGATAATTATTTTTTTCATTTTCCATCCATTCTTTTGTATCCATTTGTGTTATTTTATTATATTCTCAATATTTCTTCTTATTTTACAGCCTCAACATAAAAACTAATATTTTTTCTTATTAGTAAATCAATATTAGGATTTTCTCTTAATTCTTTATTTTTTGATCCTCGAAAAGAACTCTCATATATTTCTGAAAAATTATATTTTTTTAAATGATTTATTACTTTTTGAGAATAATGCCCATTTAAATGTCCACCTAATCTTTTTTTATCATAATGACTACAACAATATTGAATAAATTCTTCTTTTGAATAATTCTTTAGTTTTTCTTCTACTTCATTTTTATCAAAAATAGGCGCATCATTAGGAAGATCATGATAACAACAAAAGATTGCGGCTAATAAATTATGAGTTTTTAGTAATCTTCTATCTAAATTATATTTATACACACACATTGCCACTTCTTCATAGTATGTTCTACCTACACCTATACCATATTCATCAACAAAAAAAGCTTTTTTATCTCTTTTATATGATTCAATAAAATAATTTCCATCAGGGGCAACTATCCTTAACATTCCCCCCTTTTTCAAAATTCTAAAACATTCTCCATATAATCTATTACAAGCAAGGTCATCTAAATGCTCAATTAGATGTGATGAATAAATTAATTGTATACTATTATCTTTAAAAGGTAAAATAAGTGGATCATTAGAAAGATCTATTATGTGATCTGCTCTTCCCCAATCTACAGTTTCCCAGCCATGTCCAAAAAATTTATCGTTTATATCTCCAATTATTAATTTTCTGTCATAGAATCTTCTACTATAGAAAATAAGATAAATTCTTTTAAGAAGGCGTTCTAATAATAATAAAATCTTACTTGAGGTGTGGTAAAAATTATATATAATTTCAAATTTATTTTTAATTCTAATCAATATGAGAATCACCAATATACGAAAATATTTTATTTATTTTACTTAAGAAGACTGTTGATAAAATATTTAATACCTCACTTATTAATTTTCAAAGTAGGTATATTTAATTTACTAATTTGTTCATTCTGAATGTATTTTTCATACTGCTTAACTTTATGAAGGATCGATAATCTTTTCATTTCCTATTCTCTCTGATGTCTAATATCATTTTGATAAAAATTAAATAGAACTTAACTTCTAAAGTTAGAATTTATAATATTAAAAATTATTAAACCTTTTTTGTAATTGAGTAAATTTTAATTTTTTTTAATTTTACTCTTTTTTGGTTTTCTTAAATCCTTTACTCGTTTTATATATTTTCTATACAAGTTCATTTAATGTCGGATATTTTAAGATATATAACGAATTTAATTTAAATTTTCATGTATCAGTTCCAAACTTGATGTTGACTGATTTATAGGAATTATTTTGTAATCATGATAATGAATGGGAGTTTTTTATTATTGTATTCATGGTAATTAACCAATATAAATAAATATAATGATTCCTTATTGTAATTTAAAGACACATAGAGATGATAAAAATTGATCCATATTTTGTATAAAAGAAAGCCCAATATCCACCAAACACAGCTAACAAACTTTACAGGCGTTAAAAACATTGAAGTCTATAAAACCTGGGAGGATGGCGTTTATAATAAGGTTAGAAGGGAGTTTCCTTGGGTGCCCGTAAAACCTTATAACAAGCGAACGCCCAATAGCGATGAAGAGAAGTCCAATTTAAAGCAATTAACGCTCAGTGATTTTATAGACTGGATACCAACGCTAAAAGGGAAATACCTTTACCGCTTTCCAAAAATATGGATCCCTAAATTTGAAGACAATGCAATGGGTGTCATTTCTGAAAGAACTTGGTCTTTAGGTGAAATTTTTCTATTTTAACTTATTTTTTTTAATTCTATTTAATAAATAACTTCTTTTTAATAAATAAAAATAGCTGTGTGATTCATTAATATTCACTTGCGAGAAATTTTAAAGTCAAAGAATGGTGATTTTTTCTGAAATCTAAAATACATGGATGAGGTTTTTCATGGGAGGCACGAGGTACTTGCACCCTTCTTCAGTCACGACAATCATCTCTTCGAGAGCAACCATTCCATGAGATTTAGTTTTGACACTGGGTTCAAGCGTGTACACTTGATTTTTTTCGATCCGTTGCTTTGGAGTTTCTCCATATCTTTCCCATAAAGGACCAAGAAGTCCTCCGCCATCATGTGCCTCAAGTCCAACTTGGTGACCTAACGCATGTTTATATTCTTCATGACCTCTTGAAATAATATAATTTCTGACTTTTTGATCGATTTCATATCCACGAATTCCTGGTTTAATGCTTTCCACCGCTAACTGAATAGCATTACCAATGGTTTCTATTGCATAGCGTAATTCCTCGGGTACTTCTTCTTTTTTACCAAAAAACCACATTCTTTGCAAATCAGAACAATAACCTTGATAGCGAATGCCAAAATCATTATGTAAAGTATTTCCTTTCTTTGTAATGCTTGTTTCTAAAGGACTTATATGACCAAATTCTTTCTCTGGACCCGCATCAATCATCGGACATTGTAATTTTTGCCAAGCTTCGATTACGCCATATTTCTCCATTTCATTGAAGAACATTTGTTGGATTTCAATTTCATTTTTACCTACTTTAATATGAGGAGTTATGTTCTTATTGATTTCTTCTGTAATTTCACAGGCTTTCTGAATTAATTCCAACTCTGTTTTAGTTTTACGCCCGCGAAGTACTTGTATTAATTTTTCAGCACTCATGAAATGGTTTTTGTAATTTAATAAGATTTTTTCTAACACCAAGAACATCCCATGGGTTAAGCCATCGGCAGTAGTATCGTAAAGGGAGTAATTAAGTGCGATGTTTCTTGGTTCCAAGCGTTTAATAGTTGCTTTTAAGTGTTTAGAAAGCCCTTGTTCATAACCGATTACATGATCCCATATTCCTTTCTTCTCTTGTTCTTTCGCGTCAAAATTAGCCACAATTGCTATCTTTTTAAAGTCATTATTTTCAAATCCAAAAATGAACGCAGATTGAAGCACAACATCTGTTCCGACTATTAAATTCATGATCGGATCAGGATTAAGCACGGTCTCTCTCACGAATGTTATCCAACATTCAATCCCAAATTCTTTCATTAGATGAGGAATTTGTTCGTACTTCTCTTTTATAATTTTCAACTTCATTTCATTTGTTTGAATTGATTTACTCATTTTTTTCAACAAATACTTATTATATTTTCTTTTCTTGATATTTTAGGTGAATCTATTCTATTATAATATATTTTTTTTTTTCAATTCTTTCAAAAACATTGATATTATTTTCTAACTTTGCAATAAAATTAATATTTCGAATTATTAATTAATGTAGAATTGGTGTATTAATAAAAAAAAATCAAATAAGAGATATATCCAACATGAATACAAATGAACTGATCACGCTTGAGGAAGTTCGTGCTGCTCAAGAGCGTATAGCAGGTATTGCCATTCGCACCCCGCTCATCCGTTTAAATGTTGACGACGCGCCTGCGGAAATCTTTCTCAAGTTAGAAAATTTACAACCCATTGGAGCTTTTAAATTGCGTGGTGTGGTAAATGCAATGAAATTAGCCGATAAGAAACGGTTAGAAAGTGGCGTTTGGACCGTAAGCACTGGTAATATGGCTCGAGCTGTAGCGTGGTACGCTCGAAAACTTGGAATTAAATGTACTATAGCCGTTCTCCCTCAAGCCTCCGAATATAAAATTAACGCAATAAAACGGCTGGGTGCGAAAATAGTTAAAATCTCAGGACAAGAAGCAGCAGCGCAGATTTTTCAGGATCGTAGTTATAATAATATCAAAGGACTGTTCATCCACCCTTCCAAAGATCCCCCAATAATGGCTGGTAATGGTACCATCGGTCTAGAAATTCTGGAAGAACTCCCCAACCCTGACGCAATAATCATTCCTTGCTAGATCTAATCGTGTAATTGCTAGATCTAATCGTGTAATTGCTGAGGGTGCAGGGGCCGCACCAGTTGCTGCCGCTCTCACTGGTAAAGCAGGTGAAGGGAAAGTAGTGTGCGTGGTATCACGATCTTACCTCCTAAATTTTATTTTACATTATAAATACATTTGAAAGCAAAGTTTATAAGTGAACCTTACACTTTTTTGGAGAAAAATTGCTAGGCAAAAAAATGCTAAAAAATTGCTAGGTAAAATTTTGAAGAAAAATGATGAGGTTTGGACGGGTCTTGAATATGAAGTGTCTTGAAATAATCTTCTCCCTTGAAATTTTCAATAATGGTCAATTCTGGAAAATTCTTTTTTATAAATTCTTTAGCAATATTGTAATCGATCTCCATGTTTGCATAGATCTTCTCGTTTATTGCTACTAATTTATTCTTGAAATCTTCCCATGCGTTTGTTTGCGCTTCATCTTCTTCTGTCTCTTCGTTTTTCTTGGTGAAAGTTTTAGGTGCAGGCACTAGAATATCTAATCCCTTTTCTTGCCGATTCACCGCATACCCTAGTTTTTTCCAATTTGGATAAGAATTTAAAACTCCCTGATAGTTCGGCATTTTTCTACGTTTTGCTTGTATTTCATCGTGGAAAGGTCGAAGGAGTTTAATTCGTGGTTAGAATAATGTCGTTCGAATGTCTTGAAATAAGAAGGATCTAAAAAAAAGGCGTTGAAGCAATCGTTTTTGAAAGGATTTTGGTCGCTGACCAGATCCAATTTGATGATGTCGCTTCTTCGTGGATTGAAATAATGAAAAAAATTCGAGTAAATTTGGGGAGCGATCTTTACTTTAAAATCGCGAATACCAAACTTGTTATCGCACGAAGGAAAGTCCCCATTTGAAAGCGATTTTATCTCTAATTTCACACCGTTAAAATCAATAAGCACAGGATGTTCACCTTGAAATAAATATGTGAAGGAACTTTTAGTTTTTTTTCCACGAAGGAAAGAGAAGGTTTTTCTATTTAAATTTTTATAGTTTTTTTTTAATTTTGGCAAGCCTTGAATTGCTTTGCGGTCATATTTTTTTAATAGAAATTAACGATAACAACATAAAAATTTAAAAAATTTGGAGAGCGTGTTTAAATCTGTATTTTGACATCTCGCAATTAGTCTAAGCATTTCAAAATCAAACAGTGACGAAAAAATTAATAGTTTTAATTTCTTCAATACATATTCGATTTTTTCAACATCGGGACCTTTTGTAGGCTCATTATTTTCATCCAAGTAACCATAAAGTTTTTATGGAAAACTTTATATATTTTGAAAATTAAATATTTTATTATGAAAAATACGAATGATGACTCTTTAACTAAAGAAGGAAATTTGGAAAAAGAACATTCGACGCTGACTTTATTGTCGTATATCGCACCGGCCGTTGGCTTTACTTTTGCGGGTAGCATTATTTTCACAAGGATGCTTTTCTTTTACGAAGTTGAAATCCTTCTTCCCATTGCCTTGATGACCCTTGCCACTGGTATCTACACTGGCTGGGACATGATTAACGACCCGTTTATTGGTTATCGTTCGGATCGTAACACGCGCTTTACAAGAAAGTGGGGGAGGAGATTTCCTTGGTTGATGATATCGTTCGTTCCGTTCTGCGTAACAATGGTTTTCTTATATCTCCCTCCAGATCCTAAAGTAAGCGGGATGTGGGCAACCTTTGCGTGGTTTCTAATAGTATTATTAATATATGACACCTTCGAAGATGCCACTGTCGTTCCTTATATGGCCCTTAGGGTCAAAAAATTTCGCTCAGTGAAAGAACGAACCAAATTATCCGCCTTATTCGAGTTCTTATGGAATATCGGAAATTTACTTGCATTTATTGTCCCGCCCTTCATCGTAGTATACGGAAATCCTGCGTCATACATTGCTTTGGCAATTTTAGGCACGATTGTGACTGTAATCGCGGTTTTATTGGGAATTCCTGGAACATGGGAGGATGAAGACTTGAGAGAAAGTTATTTCGTACAAGTGGTGGAGCCAGAACCGTTTTTCAGTAGCTTTTTTGCGCTGGTTAAAAATGCGTTTAAGAATAGAAATTTCATTGCTTTTCTCATTATGCAACTCTCATTTTCTGTATTTGGTATGTTTTTTGTCTCTTCCATTCCGTATTGGGTTTATTATATCATTCAAGCCGATCCTATACTAGAACTCTTAGTTTATATACCTTATTTTGCTGCTATTCTAGCACCGACTCCTTTAGCATATTATCTCACGAAAAAATTCGGTCATTTAAAAGTATTCATCCTTTCTACCACTGCAATACAAGTAGTACTAGTAGTCATGGTCTTTATTATGACTAATTTAGTAGCTGTTCTTATTACTACCGCCATGTTAGGATTTGTTACCGGATTATCGAATGTTGCGTTTACGGTTACATATCTAGATTTTTATGACGACGTTGCGGTACGGAATAAAGAACGCCAACAAGGAGCATATGCCGGAATCTTCGGCTTTTTAACCCGTTTTACATTCTTTGTTCAATATCTCGTATTCTGGCTCGTTCACATGTTAACTGGGTTCGACCCGGGAGCCTCCGTTCAAACACCATTGGCTCAGTGGGGGATAATAATCATCATGGTTTTAATTCCGGGTATCTTTGGAATAATTGCCGTCTTGTGCTTCGTGATAATATACGATCTCAAACCTGAAAAAATGGAGGAAGTTAGGGCCCAATTGAAAGAGTTGGGAATTTAGAATTTATTACTTTTTATCTTTCTTTTTTTTTTTTATGAGGTAGCAAATTAATCTCACCCGACAAAATTGTTGCCTCGCTTTTTTTTCTTGTTTTGTAGATAGTACTTATTCACATCCACATCAAACATTTCATAACGCTTGCTCCTCGCACGACCCATAGCATTAGCTCGTAATTGTTTTACTACTTCTTCAGAGTATTGTAAGACGATATCTGATGCCAACTCGTCCAGCTCGCAATGTTTAATCCGCAAGTAATCTTCGCCTCGCGTGGCAACTATACGCCAGATGTTCGCCTTTGCCACCCGACTAAAAATGGCTTGCTTTTGAACGCTAAATCCTTTCTCCAAGTCTATATTTGTTTTGACGGCTTTTGGAAAGCTATAATACTCAAAAAGCCCTGGTAGGTACGATTCCCATAGCCTACACCATTCGCCTAAGATCTCCACGGATGATTTTTTCTTGCTAGGCAAGAATGCCTTACATTCTTCCAATTTTATTGTAGGATCCCTCTCTTTAGCGGTGGCAAGGATTAACTCGTAGATATTACTGACTATTATTTCGAAAAATAAAAGTATTATAGGAGGCGGTACTAGTTCATCATAATAATATTGAAAAAAATTGTTTTATCACCTAAAAGGCATTATTGCCTTAATTTTTAATCTTTTTAAAAGATTAAAATGTTCATAATAAAGAAAAATTAATTAGTTACTTTTGGTTTTTCTTTAGGTTCTTCCCGAGGCAATCTCTCTTCTCTAGGCAATAATGGTTTGAACTTTTTGTGAGGTTCTGCTTGATACCAGTAAGCTGTGGAAGACCAATCGTCTGAACGTTCGTTAGCGTGTCCATGCTCGATTTTTACTTTAATATTTTTTTGAAAATAAACAGGGTCTTCAATGTGATACCGATAATAAGATATTTTTCCCGTATGTTGAGCCCCTCCGGGTAAAGTGATTTTAAAGTAAGGCGAACAATAATATTGAGAAGGGGCCCACGCAGTGCAAAAATAATCTTCGGTACCTGTTCCATACAGGATCGAATCTCCATCGTCAATTTCAATGTAGTCGTCGCCTTCTCCAGGCCAATTGTTAAAATCCGGGACTTCAGGAAAGTATAAATTGTGGATATCTAAATGACATCCCACGTAATGTCCCTTCCCTTCTGCCTCTAAAATTACATAATCCTTTTCGTGAGTAGGATTCGCCTTCCAGAACCTATCTATGTGGCGAGTTTTTATCTTTTCGTAATTTCTCCCCTTACATGGATTTTCGCGATTCCAAGTGGCGTGGAATCTACCATAAGAAGGATCGAGTTCGTTGTATTCTTCATAGTCGATGTAATAGTAAAAGATCATGTTATTATTTGTTTCGTTCTCAACTTCAATTCTCGCGCTTTTTGAAAAGGGCATTGGAAACCAGCAATTAAATCCCTTCCCGTCTTGAGGCCCATTAGAAAATGGCAAGCTCGAAAAGTTAACTGCCTGACCGTGTCCCATTCCAAAGAAATCACCAATAGGGCATTCAACGGAAGGACTTTCTTC
>JAUXAJ010000081.1 GCA_030620005.1 Promethearchaeota archaeon
AAAGCGAAAATAGGGGAAGTATCGCACCATACTTTTGCGTATCATTGGGCGAGAATAATTGAAGGCGTTGAAGCGATCGAATTAGTCGCACAATTGCTCGAAGATCCTGACATTGTCAATCCTGACTGCAAAACATTAGATGTCGAGCCAAGAGAAGGTAGTGGTGTTGGCGTGACAGAAGCACCAAGAGGCTTGCTATTATACAACATCTGGTCGGACAATCAAGGTATTTGTAAAAAATTAAACCTTTTAGTTGCGACCAACCATAACATTGCCGGAATCGAAAAGTCGTTAATGCATGTAGCCAAGCAAGTGTTCGAAGACAAGGCTTTAGAAGGAATAAAATTACCAGAACCATGGATAAAATAATTACAATAATTTTTTTTAAAAACAAGATTTTAATTAAAAGAAGTGAAAAAATATGGTAAGTGTTGATTTCGAGTTAAGAAAAAAAGTAATGGATGCTCATATTGGGGATACTTTAAAATATTGCTATCAATGCTCTCGATGCACTGATGTATGTCCCGTTGCGAAAGTAACAGACGGATCATACGATCCAAGACCAATTATCATGAATTCTTTTCTAGGTATTAACATATTTCTTGGAGAGAAAAATAACTTTAGCATTTGGGGTTGTACCGTATGTGATACGTGCGACGAGGTGTGCCCTCAGAAAATTGAATTGACTGAAATTTTCACAGTACTAAAAAATATGAGTATTGCTATTGGAGAAGGTCCAGATTATTATACAATGCAAGCTTCAACTATATTCGACACGGGAAAAGCGATTCCCTCTCAACCTGCTATTGAAAGAAGAAGAGAACAGCTGGATCTTCCGAAGGTTGAGGCTCCAAGTGTAAAGGAGGTTCAAAAATTATTAATTGAAACTAAATTAAATAAAATAATAAATAAATAAGAAAGGAGAGTATATAATATGGCAAAAGCAAAAGCAGATGAATATAAAATGTTTCAAGGATGTACGATTGGAAACAGAATCCCTTTCATAGAAGCGTCAGCACGTAAGGTATTTGAAAAGTTAGGAATAAAAACTTCTGAAGCGCCTTTCGCATGCTGTCCGGATCCTGTCGGATTCAATTCAGTTGACCACACGAGCTGGTTAGCCATGGGAGCTAGAAACCTTACACTCGCGGAAGAAGAAGGCAAGGACATTATATCGTTATGCAATGGATGTTTTCAGACGCTTAAACTTGTAAACAAAGAATTAAGCCACGATTCCCACGAAAAAGAAAAAATAAACAAGATTTTGAAGGTTATTGGCAGGGAATTCAAAGGAACCATTAATGTAAGACATTTTGTTGAAGTTTTGCACGAAATTGGCGCAGAGAAAATAAAAGAACTGGTTACAAACGATCTTTCAGGGTTAAAAGTAGCCTGTCATACTGGGTGTCATTACAATCGACCATCAGAAATAGTGCAGACTGACGATCCAATGAAACCTGTAAAATTACGAGAAATCGTTGCCGCAACTGGGGCAACTCCAGTAGACTATGAGGAAGAGGTTTTATGCTGTGGTGCGGGAGTTGGAAACGCAGAAGAAGAGCCGGCCATGCAGATATTATCAAATAAGCTCAACAGCGCAATTAACGCCGGTGCGGAAGCCATGATCGTCAATTGTCCAGCTTGCTTCCAGCAATTTGATACCAATCAGAAGAAAGCAGAAAAACTATCCGGGAATACTTACGGAATTCCGATACTATACATAACTGAACTATTAGCGTTAGCAATGGGCGTAAAAAGCGACGAGATCGGAATGAAATTCCATCGTGCGAGACCAAAAGCATTATTGGAAAAACATAATCTCCAATAAACTGACACAAATCTAAGAAATTATAGGTGATTGTATAAAACATGAGCGATGTTCCTGAAGGAGTAGTAAACATCTTGGAAATGATAGTCCGCTATTTTGACTGCTGACTATCGTGTGCCGCCCACATCACGGTTGTTGATGAGGAAGGCAGAGAGATTTTCTCTCGTGAATTAAACATTGGTTTAGGATGAATGTCCAATAAAAAATTGAGATTGGACACGACTGCCCTGCCCGGGTCAACCCAACTATAATATTTTCTTTTTATTTTTAAATTTTTGTTCCAAAAACTTTTTTTGTCTTTTCCAATCTTTCAACATCTATTCGCTCTTCCTCTTTCTCGAACGGCTTGGAAGGATTTGACGAATCGATGGAAAGATTTTATTCCGCTAATTTTAAACATAATATCTGTTTTTTGCCAAATAAATAAGTATCAAGCTGATCTAATACATTTCTTCCAATTAAAACTTTAAAAGGGAAGCAATTCGCAATCGGGGCAAGAATAAATTCAGTTTTAAATTTTATTTCACAAAGTATAATTTCACAATTAAAAATTTTAGATTCAATAATACCGGTTGCCGTTGAAATTTGCTCTTCTCTATTTATATCTAAATCTTCAGAAGGAAAGACATCATTTTTCAAAACACATAATGATGAAGCAGTATCTATTGATGTGGATAATATTTTTTCACCTAAATTAGTTTTGAATTTAATCGGAAAGATAGGATAAGAAAATTCTTCAATTTGAGCATACTTCCAACAATTTAATTCTGATAAATTAATATAGCAATATTCCATTTGTTTTTTTTTAGGACCATTAAATTTTATGATTAAGGGTAAATTTGGAAATTTTTCTATTGCAATCTGAGCAATTTCGCTAGGACTTTCACCAACAGCAACGATCGCCCCTTTTACAAATCCAACATATTTATTTTTCGGAATATAATCAGGGATTACAATTTCTTTGCTTTCTTCTTGTTTTAACGATATTTCTTGAATTTTTATTTGTTCTGCGAGTAAATTTCGTATGAATTCGCTCATTGATTTCTTATTTTGAATTTCTGCTAAATTTTTTACCTTTTTTTTATCTTCATCCTTTAAATGTATATTTAAAATTGTCATATATATCACAATAATATTGCAAATTATGATATATAAATGTGATACATATTTTATCAATTTCCAAATGATTACCCATCTTAACTTTAGAGATTATTAATTTTGACTGCAAATAAATACGTTTTTATACGGATTTGCTTGCAAATAAATTAAATCCGTCAATTTTTTCAATCTTTATTTTAACGAATTCTCCATAATCGCCTTTATAATCATCAATAAATACATTTTTATAAGCAAAATTTCTTCCAAAAGCTTGATTGATTCTTGAACCTTCGTGTAGAACCAAAACCTCGCCTTCCCGGTTCATCCATTTTTCGTTCATGTGAAGCAAGCTGTTGCGAAAGACTTTCGACAATCTAATGGACCTTTCTTTTATCATTTTACTATCGAGTTGTTCCATTTCTTTTGCGACAGTTCCGGGGCGAGGCGTGAATTTTGAAATGTTTAGAATTTCTGGCTTTAACCACTTTACAAAATTAATGGTCCTATAAAAGTCGTATTCGGTTTCGCCAGGAAATCCGCAAATTATATCTGTAGAAATAGTAAGATAAGGAAATTCTTTTCTTAGTGTATCGATCTTGTCTAATAGATCCGATATCAAATAAGTCCTTCGCATCTTTTTAAGGACATCATTGCTCCCTGATTGAATTGGAACGTGCAAGAATTGATAAACTTTCTTAAAATTGAGAATTGATACTAATTGACCTAAATCTTCGAGTAGAAAACTTGGATTTATCATTCCTATTCTTAATGAGAACTCATAGTTCAAATCAACAATTGCCTTAACTAAATCCACTAATCTTGTATCGTTAAAATTGTAAGTGCTACAATCCTGAGAAGTTAAATAAATTTGTTTTATCCCTTGCTTCAATTGATACTTCACATTTTCTAAAATATTGCGAGGATCGTAGCAGTTTAACATGCCCCGGGCGTTTTTAACGCAGCAATAAGTACACGAACCTAAACACCCCTCAGAAATTGGAATTATCCCCGTAATCTTTTCAGGAGGGTACGTGATTAAATATTTTGCCTTGTCAATGGACGCATCTGAAGAAAAAATTAAATGTTTATGTCCAGCAACGATTTTTCGAAAAATTTCCGGTAGATCGTTTAAATTATTTAATCCTACAATGGCAGAGAAACTGGGAATGACTTTTTTAACGACTTTAATGTAGTCAGGTCCAACGTGAGGCAAACAACCAGCGATGATCATGTGCTTGTCAGGTATATCCTTGTATAGCTCGTGCAATTTTTTCAAGCGGGCCAAGATTTTTTTTTCCGTTTGCTCTTTTACAGCACAGGTATTGATTATGACGAATTGAGCGTTCTCTAAGGATGTTGAACTATAGTTTGAGTTCGTTAACACTTGAGCTATAATGTAAGAATCGGCCTTATTTGAAGTACAACCGTAAGTTTCCACGTGAAAAGAATTATTCTTCAAAATTGGCACTTTTTCTTAAGACTTCGTGATTAATTAAAAGAAATAGTGTTAAAAGGATAAAAAGTTTTTTTAATCAGTATTGTCTTTTTTATTAACAAGCATTCTTTCATGAATTTTTCATTATAAAATAACATATCAAAATTAGTGAGGAAGAAAACAATGAAATACGCTTATTGTGATATTTGTAAGAAGTCGGTTTCCAAAGCCAGAAAAAAACACATAGAAAGCTTTGAAAAAACCGTATGGGGCATCATCACTTTAGCAACATTGGGATTTGGCGCTATTGCATTCGTAATATATTATTATGGCTTTAAGAAAAAGATTTATTGCGCTACTTGCCAGTCTAAGCTAAAGTTCTCTAAAAAGCCGTTCGAGAAACCGAAAATATTCCCTGACAAGAGCACGCCTAAAGAAAAGATAATTAAAAAGACGGGAAAGGAAAAAAAAGAAGCGGTGCCGTTTGTAGAAAAACCTGAAAAGAAAAAACCAGAAAAGAAGAAAACTGCTGAAAAAAAGAAAAAAGAAGAGAAAATATTTTGCCCCTTTTGCGGGACAGCCATAAAGAAAGACACTACTAAGTGCCCTTCATGCAAGACCGTAATTGAAAGACCATAATTGAAAGACCGTAATTGAAAAAAAATACATGCTATCAACAATGTAATAAAATAAAAGAAAAATATACATATATTAGAAAAAACAAAATTTATATTATAAAATAATTTGAAATAAACTTATATAAAAAAAAAAAAAGTTGAAAAATCGTTGCCGAGAGGTTCAAGAAAAGCACCAAAAAGGGAGTACGACCCGCTCGATACTTACTCCACGTGGGACGTTCGCGTGGCTCGCTGTTTTTACTATGCTTACATTATAGCAGCTGTAATAGTCGTATTAGGAGTTTGGGGCGTAATTTTAGATATTTTAATTGCTACGGGTAAACTAGAACTCTTCTTAGAGTTTAATTTGGGGATTCAAGCGGCAATTATCATAGGGGCAATTACCGGACATTTATTTCTCCTCGTCCTCTTCTATGCCATGTTTAGAGGAGGTATCGTTCGAATGTGTAGAATATTATTCAAGGACCGGTTAGTAGCAAAGAAATGGGAAGATTATACTACACTTAGATGGTTATATGCCATTGCTCTACTTGGCGCTATTGCGACCATAACTGCTTTAGTGCTCGGGTTTTTACCAACTTCTTTCTGGGAAGGTTATGTCGACTTATTGGACTGGATGGTAGAACATCTTACGATAGCGCAATGGATTTTAATCGTTGGACTTGAATTGCTCTTATATATCGGAATTGTGTTTTTGGTTTTCGTTTGGTGGAATCACGGCGTCTACGTGGTCCTTAAAAATGTAAAAAGAATCGAAGAAGAAGAACGAATAGACAAGGAAATCGATATAGAAACGTTAAAATCCATGGACGAGAAAGAACGCATGAAGGCTTATAAAAGTGAAACTGGAAAAAAGGCTTCTTACCGCGGAAAAGAAACTAAAGGTTATACAGAGTGGAAACAACAAAAAGGTCTGAAATAAAATAATTTTAAATAAAAAATAAAAAAATTTTTTTTATATTTCTTTAATACTTTCTCATTATTTTCTCAACATGCGAGGGTTTTTGAAAAGGTCCATCTCCGGTTTTGGGGCTTTGAATCCCTCAGCCGTGCCCGTGTCTTTCATTGCTTTTGAATACCTAGCCACCATTTCTTCAGTTTCTTTCATAAAATTACAAACGCAACCGAAAAGGGTTAACAACATTACAAAAACCTTGTCTTTTGCGCAAAATTCGTCGTAAATTTGGATTTCGATGTCTTTTTGAGCACGTTGGTGGTCAACCCGACCAATTTTTTGCTTGCCAAGATAAATGTCGTAATCTCTACCTAATCCAATTGTTCCTTTAGCAGTTACCATCTGAAATTCATCCGAGCTTTCTTCTGGAAGCAATGGAAACGTCCATCTGGTCCCAAATAGCCTATGACCTTTTACTATACGAGGCATTGATTTTATCCGTGGAATTGTGACGAAAAATACTGGAGCTGGATGCCTGACTTCGGCACTTTGCACTAGAGAGTGAAGCATGGAAAATTCTACTCCACCCTTAAAACTCCCGCCTTTTCCAACGCCCATTTTTTCTTCCATAATCGTGAATAGACGGAGGATGAGCCGTTTTTGCTCGCCTTTAGGAGTTTCCTCCCACGGTTCCTTGTTAAAAGCGATGATATACTTTTTTTTTTTTGTCTATTTCAATTACGCCTTCAATATCAAAATTTTTCGCAAAATATCTCGTTTTAGCTTGGTACTTGAGAGATTGATATATTCCTAATTCTTCCTCGTGCAATCTCGTGCGCCAAAAATTCACCTTAATCTTTTTATAAGTGATTCTTTTTGGTTCTGGAGCTTCTTCAACTGGTTCTTCTTCTTTTTCAGTCTTTTTGGTAGCTTTAGTAGTTTTTTTAGGCTCAGTTGTTTTTGTTGTTGCTGATGCTTTTTTCTCTGCCATTTTTAAACACTTTTTTTATCTTAATTTTATTTTTAAAATGTGCTTTATTAAAATGATTTTCAACCATGTTATTTAATTTTTACCTTAATTTTTCAAAGATTAGAATTAAGAGAAATAATAAGTCTTGAGTCCCTTATATAGATGAAATTGGATTTTTTGATAAAAAAAATAAAAATTTAAGAACTAAAGTCTCACTAAATTCATTAAAGCCCATCAACCCATAAATCTCTAATTACCTTGTTTTTTAAAACAGGTTCTACAATAATATCTCCTTTAACTTCAGTAAGACAAGCTAAACAGGACTTTCCATTCACTTTTACCAAACATCTCCTGCAAAATCCTAATCTGCAGTTAATAAAGAAAGCAATGCTCGGATCTATATTTTCCCTTATATAAATTAAGCAATCTTGCACGCTCATGGCTCCATTTAAAGGAATTTCGTAAGTTTTGTAGTAATGCTCTTTATCTTTTTGAGGATCATACCTAAAACACTTTAATTTTATGATTTTTTGATTTTCCATGTTATCTCCTCCTTATTCTTTCTTTAAAGAAGCTGTAGCTACTCCAATTGCTTCTTGATAAGTCAACTTTCCTTTTGGTAAGGCAATTGTGGTTACTACAGGGTCTTCGAATTTTATTTCAACCTCATCCTTTTTCTTCTTCAATACGATCTTTCTTAACCAATTGTCATTATCCGTGTGTGTGTAATCCCGACGGTAAAATTCACCCCTGCTTTCTTCACGAGCTAGAGAAGCCCTAGCGGATAGATATAAGCAAGTTAACATGTTGCGCAATTCAATTGCTCTCATCCATTCGTAATTGAGCATCTTGCTTTTTGTGGATGAAACATGCAAATTTTCCACGTCGTTCTTTAACAGTTGCTCCAAATCGTTTATCGCTTCTTTTAAAAGATTACTTTCTTTGATCAAACCAATCTTTTTTTCAGAAATTTCGTGCATTTTCTTTTGTAGTTCATTCGGCGTGATTCCTTCATTTTTCATTAATGGGTTATTAATTCTTTCCAAAATTACTTTGACTTGATTAGCGTCAATTTTAGCAAAATCAACTTTTTTAACGTAACTTGGTGCTGTTTCACCCGCAATTTTGCCTTGAACGCCTGCTTCGGTACAAGCAGAAGCAACTCTAACTGAGCCCCAAAGTCCTCCAGAACACTCTCCAGCAGCGTAAAGTCCCTGAAGGGATGTTTCTGTGTTTTCATTGACTTTAATCCCCCCACTCATATAATGAACACCGTTCGAAACTTCTATATCTTCTGATTTACTCTTTTCTAACAATTCTGGTAAAAGTTTTGTTAATTCATAACGGTCGTCCTTCATCTCAATCTTTATGCGATGATGTGCAATCTTTATAATTGCATCTATGAATTTTCTTCTCAAATGTTTTGTAGTGAAAAAAACACCCCCGTGTGGACCCCCTCTTCCTTCTTCAACTTCAAGTTGAGTTGCTATTGACACGATTTCTTTCGTACTATGCTCTAAACTTTCTGGGTCGTATTGTTCCATGAACCTTTCTCCTTTATTATTAATTAAACGCATGTATTGATCAAAAGGTTCTACATCAGATATCATGTATAATACGATACTTCCTCGATCTTTTGGAGGCCACACCAATGTTATTGGGCAAAATTGAACCATTTCCATGTCAATTAATTCTAGTCCTGCTCTATATGCTATTGCTATACCGTCTCCAGTAAGATCATAGGGTCCAGTATTAAACGGATAAGCAACGTGCCATCCTCCTGTAGCCAATATTATGGCTTTACATTGAATTAAGATGATTTCACCTGTGGTGATCTCTAATGCAATCGCTCCTGCGATTCTATCTTCATTTACTAGCAAATCAATTAGTAAAGTATCTTCGAGCATGGGAACTTTCAGTTCTTTTACCTTTCTTCTAATCGCAGCAACCCATGATGTGCCAGACGCCATTATCCCTCTAACGATTTCTTCTGAATGAGCAGATTCGTAACCAAACACTCTCATGCCCCAATCCAAGAGATCTTTCATCGCTCTTGGCGCGTATTCAACGTATTTTTGGACCATCTTTTGATTGCCAAGATATAAGCTCTCTCTAACAAGAGTTTCAAAAAACAACTCAGGACTATCTTTATCATCACCTACAAATCCTAATTCTTTAGCTGCAATTCCGTCAACATTAAAATCAGCTCCCGCCATTTGAGATGCTCCACACTGACCTATTTTGCCTTTCGTGACTATTAATACCTCAACTCCACTTTTAGATGCTTCGATTGCAGCATGTCCTCCAGCACCTTCACTTCCTACAACTAAAATATCCGTTTTAACAAACTTATCGCATAAATTTTTAACTTCTTCCATTTTTATTTTTCAACTTATTGTAGATTACTCTTAATTTTATTTCTTTTCATCTTTTTTAAACTTTGAAGTAAATTATAAAACATTTAGTGAGATTTTTCATGCTTATTTTATCTAACCAAAAAGAAAAGACATTATTGCGTGTTTTTGTAGAAAAGAAAAGCAAAATACAAGCTAGAATTAAAAAAATACGGGAAAAAAGCGGGATTTCTACTAGTAATTCTTTATAGTTTTGAATGTTTTTATGGAAAACTTTAAATACTTTGAAGACGAGATAATATATTATGTCAGATATAAGTGATGACATTCTAACTAAAGAAGGAAATTTGGAAAAAGAACATTCGACGCTGACTTTATTGTCGTATATCTCACCGGGCTTTGGCTTTAGATTTGCGGTTATGATGATTTTTACAAGAATGCTTTTCTTTTACGAAGTTGAAATCCTTCTTCCCATTGTTTTGATGACTCTTGCCACCGCCATTTACACGGGCTGGGATATGATTAACGACCCGTTGATTGGTCATCGTTCGGATCGAAACACGCGACTTACGAGAAGGTGGGGAAGGAGATTTCCTTGGATGATGATATCGTTCGTTCCGCTCTGCGTAACAATGGTTCTCATATATCTCCCTCCAGATCCTCAAGTAAGCGGAGTATGGGCAACCTTTGCGTGGTTTCTAATAATATTATTACTATATGACACGTTCGAAGATGCTTACCTTGTTCCTTATTTCGCCCTTAGAGTCGCAAAATTTCGCTCAGTGAAAGAACGAAGAAAATTATCCACCTTAACGGAGTTTATTACGACTATAGGATTATTACTTGCATTTATTGTCCCGCCCTTCATCGTAGAATACGGAAATCCCGCGTCATACATTCCTTTGATAATTTTAGGCACGATAACGACTTTAATCTCGATTGTATTGGGAATTCCTGGAACATGGGAGGATGGAGAATTGAGAGAGAATTATTTCTTGGATGTAAAGGAGCAGGAACCGTTTTTCAGTAGTTTTTTTTTGTTGGTTAAAAATGCGTTTAAGAATAGAAATTTCGTTGCTTTTTTCATTTCCATGCTCTCCATGGCTATATTTAACTTGCTTTTTGTCTCTTCCATTCCGTATTGGGTTTATTACATCATGCAAGCCGATCCTACACTAGAACTCTTAATTTATATACCGTATTTTGCGGCTATTCTAGCACCAATTCCGTTAACATATTATCTCACGAAAAAATTCGGACATTTAAAAATGTTCATCATTTCTGGTTTTGGGTTGTATTTTGTGCTTTTAGCCATGATTCCCATGATTACTAATTTAGTGGCTGTTCTTATTTTTACCGCCTTGTTAGGATTTCTTATCGGATTAAGTAATGTTGCGGTTGGTGTTACGCTTCTAGATTTTTACGACGAAGTTGCGGTACGGAATGAAGAACGCCAAGAAGGAGCATATTACGGAATATTCGGCTTTTTAACCCGTTTTACGTTCTTCCTTCAATTTCTCCTATTCTGGCTCGTTCACACGTTAACTGGGTTCGACCCGGAAGCCTCCGTTCAAACACCATTTGCTCAGTGGGGGATAGTAATCATCATGTTATTAATTCCGGGCGTCATTGGCTTAATTGCCGTCTCGTTCTTCGCGAAAATATACGATCTCAAACCTGAAAAAATGGAGGAAGTTAGGGCCCAATTGAGAGAGTTGGGAATTTAGAATTTATTACTTTTTATCTTTTTTTAAATATTTTGTTTAAAGTGGATAGAATAAGTAATTAAGACTAAAAAAAGGTATTAATGATTAATTGTAAATATCTTTGAAATTCATTCACTCTATATCCTTTACAAAATATTTAAAATGGCATTTCTTATCCCCACTGGTCATCGTCGTGGGTATTTCAAGAACAAGGTCTGGATTATAACCCTTTAAAATCGCTTGATCAACATGGTCACAATATATCTTGCCATGTTCTAATTTCTGCCAGTCTTTAGATGCGTTACAAAAGACACAATCCCTGACTATTATTTCTACATTTCCATCCACGATTTTCGGTTTATATCTTGTTATTTGTCCGCTATCTAAATCGCCATATATGAAGAAATTTTTCAAGGTGAGCTCTTTTCCCAGTGATTTGACCAATTTGGCTACCCTTCGCCCCCTTTCTTCTCCAAACTTTCTTACGGCTTCGCCAATTGCCTCGCGTCCTTTATCACCAAATTGATTACTCACTTCTTCAGCAATAGTAGAAAATAAATGCGAAAACATGGCGAAAAAATGAGTTTTATACTTGGTGCCTATTTCTTTTTGCCCTTTAAGGACATCAATGAAGTCTTCGTTAGTGAATTTACCCGTCCTTTCTGTCAAATTTAACCACTTCCATGCTCATTTTTCATTTTATTAACATTGTTTTGTATATAATTCTTTTCATCAATTAAAAATCTTAGATAACTTTCTCTCAGTAAGAGTTAATTTTCATACCCATGTTGATAAAAATAAAATAACTAAAATTAATTTATTTTAAATTTGAAATTTCCAAATTTCGTTAATAAGAATCATCTATTTATAATACTTGGCACTTGTCACTATCGCAAAACTTCTCGCCAATTGCCCTATCCTTGGTTTCGTCAAGAACTATGGGTTTAACTTTAGAAACCATTTCTTCGTATTTTTCTCTTGTAATTTCTTCGTAAGGTGCTTGTTTGTACCCGTGTTCTTTAATTGGAAGGAAACTCACGCTTTTTAGCTTGTCTTCGTAGCATTCAAGGATGTGCTTGATTTCTCTTGCTTCCTCTTTCTTAAAAGTAATCGTTATGGAAACTTGATTGTCCGACCAATATTTTTGGTAGTCCGCAGCGTTTTGTGCTTGTTCCCATATTGAGACGTCTTTCTTGGAGCGTTCAAAGAGCTTCTCGTGAACGGGAAACTCCACGACGTACGAATTTTTGGAGTATGAATCTTCTTCGATGTTGTAACCAGCGGCTCTAATGGGCTCAATCAAATCAGAATTCTTAGAAATTCTTATTCTTCTCACGTAATATTCCGAATGAGGATAATGTATTCCCGGAGGAACTCCCGGAAGTAAACTTACTGTTCCACTTGGTTTAACTGTCGTAATTTTGATCGATTTAGGAATACATAACCAATCTGAATACGTTTCGTCTAACTTTCTAAGATAATGATACGCTTTATCGCACCATTCAAGGACCCTTCTCCGACCATGTTTCACGAAAGCTTCAATTATCCCCGTCTGGGAGATGCCCATTCGTCTGTTTTTAAGCATTACGGCATTTGTCTCCTGCCAATGAGTGTTAACAAGCGTTACTGACTTGGCGTATAAATAAGCGTATTTTAAAGTCTCTTCAAATTCTTGATAAGAGTCATGTCTCGAAGGAAAGGTCTCTACTAAGCAGCAAAGTTCAAAGCTCTCTAGAGACTGTTCTCCACAGTTCAAGGTATAAACCATTTCCAATTTAGTTTTTCCAGAATTAGTTTTTTTCTTTTCTAATATAATTCCATAATTATGAAATTCGTCAACAGTACCATTATATACAGTATCTTTTCCAAGAAACCTTACAGAGACTACTTTATGATTAAAACATAATCCTTTATTTTTTAGATTTATAGCTAGATTAGTCCGATAATTTTTACTCTGTAATTTTTTCGTATTAAATCTCTCAATTCTATATTTATTTGAAATTAGATTTAAAAACAATTGATAACTATCAGGAAATCCTGCAGTTCTAAGGTCACTAATTCCATGATTTCTTAATTCTTGTATAAACTCTTTTTTACTTGGAATAATAGCATTATTTTCGACCATTTCTTCAAAAATTTCAATCATTTTTAATTTTACTTCTTTATGTCTTTGAACTGCGAGTTCTTTTGTAACAATTCCTGCTCTTTTTGCGGCTACTTTATTGGAACACGTAACTGAACAATAAGCTCTTTCTCGCAATCCCCATTTAACACTGAATTTTTCACCGCAATACTCACAATTCTTATTAACATGAGTACATTCGTCAAAAAAGATATCTAAATCAGATACATTCCTTCTTTTTATAAATCTTTTATATTCTCTCATTTTTGCGGGGTTATCAAACCATTCAAAACCACATTCCGCATTAGCTTTTCTGATCAAATGCATTGGAGTTTGGTTTTTACCCCATCTTGAAGAAGTGTGCGGCATTTTAACTACTCGAGAGAATTTTCTCCAATCAGGATGAGTTAATGGAATTTTTTGCCTTTTTATTAAAGAAACCATTTCATTATAGATTTCCTCATCAGTAAAACCAGAATAATTTGGATTTTTTTCGTTTGATACTGCTTTGGCCATTTTCAAACGATATTTCTCTTTTTCTTCTTCATTAATTGAATTCCACCAAAAGACCATTGGGTTTTTTTCACCAGAAATATCATGTAATGCATCATGGTCTTCTTTAGATATTAATTCTAAGTTTTTATAATTATTATTTAATCCATTCTTATCTTTATGATGGAGAACGAAACCCTTTGGAATTATTTTACCATTAAGTTGTTCATAAATAATTTTATGCTCAAAGATATTTTTTTTTCCAGTATTTGTCATCCAATAAACAGACTTTTTTTCCTTTTTTTCTCCCATTATTTCAGACCAAGTTGTTTGCCATTTAGTCGTTATTATTAGACTCTCTCCTTTTTGTAGATCCTTAGCTTCCTTTACCATATTATTTCGAAGTATGAATTTATGATTTCCAGTACATTTGATTACACTACCATCATCCAACTTTATTTCATAGATATCTTCATCTAATCCTGTTATTCGGGGATTTCTCATCATTCTGATATGGGTAATACCCTCAGAATCTTTACAATAAACTGGAACATCCATTTTTTCATCGACAAGTTGTTTAATTGGTATGGCATTTCTACCATCTGCAACTGCAATAAGTGTATCACCTGTAACACACGGGTTTACTCCCGCAACTTTTTTATCCTTGTAATCCGGTTCCTTTCCCATCCTCGAATACGCCCTTGCGTTATCTAACCAAAAAATGCCTGGCTCTCCATTTACAACAATCTGATCTGCTATGAATGAATAATCAAAGCCTTTTCTTGCGAAAATTGAATTGTTACTCGCCCATCTATGAGAATATAGTTTTTCTTTATCTTGTTTACTCGTTACGAAGTCAAAATCGGTTGGATCTCCTAAAGCTATCTCAGCACTTCTCCTAACATTTCCAGCCACAACACATTTACCGATATAATTCATCGTGTCAAGAATGTCTACTGACGTCACGAATTGTCCGATTCGAACTTTTAAAATTTCTTGAATATCCTTGAGCATTTCTTTTAACGGTCCGGGACCTGAAGCGATTCCGCCAAAACCTCTAATAGGGTCGCCGGCGGGCCTAATAAGAGAAAAATCGTAATCAGGGGCTTGTTTACCCAAGAAATAAGCGTCTAATATTACTTTAAGCGCTTCCACCCAGCCTTCTCTACAGTCAGGAATTTGAAATTTAAAAGAGCCTTCTTGGGGTTTTTTAATCTTGATTTTCCCCGCACCTTTCGTGTCAAATCCGACGCCCACTCCTAGCATTAAAGCGTCCATTACAAATTCAAAAGCTTTAGAATATTTCAAATCTATATCTGCCGTGGAGGCGAATCCACAATTGTTCAACGCCATTGAGCCGTGTCGTGCGATAAATTCCGTGCCCATCATCCATAATCCCCTACCCGGAGGGGTCATTTTGAAGTTCCATATTTTCTCAAACATTTTTTGAGCAGATTTTTGAGCTTTTTTATCGTCCCAAGGAAGGCTCAATTTCATGCAATGTTCTTTTTGGATGGAATAACATCCTTCAACGACCCTCCTGATTGTTTCCCAAAATTCTTCTTTACGATTTTCTTTTTCAATAAGTCTTGCGTACGTTCTTTTGTACGTGACGTGACCAAGAGGACCCCAGTCAGGTTGATCTTCCTTGAATTTATGGATAAAGATGTCCTCTAATTTGAAACTAATGTTTTCTAAATTTATTGCCCTAGCAAATAAATTTCGATATTTATATAGCCCTCGTTTAGTGAGTTCGACACATACCAATTCACGAATGTAATTAGTGGAGATCTCATCCATTCCTAGACCAATTATTTTTCGGATGATGTCTTCAGCTACATTTTCGGCTACACCCATATCTAGTCCAGTTTCCTTGTTCAGTACTTTTGCAATATTAGTTTCTTCAAATTCTTTCTTTTCGCCTTTAGAATTTATAACATGTTTAGGATATAAATCGATGAGCGAGAATAAATCTTTAGTCATGAATTTCCTCCTTTTTTCACTTTTTTCACGAAATAGTTAATTGTTTAATTTTATCGGCATGGGTTGTTAATTAACAATTTAAATCCCTTATCCTTCCTATTAATGTTTACTCCTTACAATATAAAATTGATTAATGTAAATTATTAATCCATTGATTGCTATCACAAATCTTGGTTCCATTCTAACAATTTGTATCCATATTTAATGAATTGTTCAAGATTATTATCATTTTCCGTTTTTTTTTCCGATGTTTCACAATTTTTAAATCTGTCGGGAGTTTACAACAATATTATAATATCGTTTTGAATATTTAAATAAAAAAACGGATCTGAATTTTTGATTTTCTAACAATTTTCTTTAAAACATTTCTTAACAGAAAAAAATTTAGTACAATTGAACTCATTTTTCCTTTAAGCCTCTAAGAATTTTACGAGTACTAAAAGGTAATACTCCAAAATTAATGCATAAATATTTTAATTTTTTTATTTTAAATAAGGGAGCGTGATCACTTATGGGGTTGTTGTGTAATGAAAGAGATTCAATACAGGGCAGATTTTCCAAAAAAGATATATCTGATATTTGATTATTAGTTAAACGAAGTTCTTTTAAACCATTAAGTGATTTTAGAACTTTACCTTTTTTAATGTGATTATATGACAAATCTAAGGTTGTTAAACTCTCAAGCTCTTCTAAACCAGCAATGTTAGTTATTTTGTTTGAACTGAGTGATAACTCTTTTAAATTAAAGAGAGTATTCAACCCATTAATTTCACATATTTTGTTGTTATCATTGGGTGGGCAGGATAAAGTCAAACCGAATTTGTTACCTCAACGGGGAACGTCTAAACGTGAAAGAGTTAGCAAAAATCATTCCCGATGACGAGTGGAAAAAGACGCCCTCGTTATATAAGACCTCAAAAAAGCACAAAAGTGAAAAAACGCAATACATTGCTTCAGGAACGGTCGATTTAAAGACGTTAGGCAAAATAAAGATGGTTTTCGTAAGACCAACTTTAGAAGACGACGTGGTCTTGTTTATAGGTTCAGACAGATTTGACCTTTCTGCTATTGAAATTTTAAAACTTTACACGGAACGCTAAAAAAATAAAAAACACATGACTTAAGTTTATATATAATGATATATTTTAAGGACAAAAAAAAAATATATTTTTAAATAAATGGACATTGAATAGTACTATATGGGACTCTCTGAATTTGGACTAATTTTTGGCATTTCTATCGTCAGTATTGTTTTATTTGCACTCATCTTCGGGTTATATACTATTTATCAATCTTATAAAACCAAAGCCAGATTATTAACATGTTTTGGATTAGGGATATGTTTTTTTGGATTAACGTGGTTAGGAGAATTTTGTGATTTTATA
>JAUXAJ010000298.1 GCA_030620005.1 Promethearchaeota archaeon
CTAGCCCTTCCTAATTGTGGGTTAAATGTAATGCCAAAATATGTGAAGGAGTTGACATCTCTCAAAGCGTTGTATTTAAACGACAATATGATTCATTCGCTTCAGAATTCAATCAAATCGCTTCAATCGCTTGAAATATTCAGGTTAGATCGAAATAGTCTTGAAACTTTCCCAATTGCTTTGGAAAACCTCAGTTCTCTTAAAAAATTAGGTTTAAATTCCAATAAATTGGAATACATACCCGGATCAATAGACAAACTTAAGTCTCTCGAAGTTTTGCTCTTGAGGAGAAATAAGTTAGAAGATATCCCTAAAACGATTATATTTTTATCTTTTCTCAAAAGATTAGATTTAAGATTAAATCACTTCTCAAGATTTCCAAAAAGCATTTGTTCACTTATCGCTC
The DNA here is from genome assembly GCA_030620005.1 of Promethearchaeota archaeon. The sequence goes on from JAUXAJ010000298.1 coordinate 407, forward strand.
TTGAGGAATTGAATTTAAGCTCAAATGCCTTAGTAAGTCTACCTAATTGTATTGGAAAACTATCATCATTAAAAAAGTTAAATATCAGTTATAATAAACTAAAAACGCTGCCAAAATCCATTAGTGGACTGAAAAATTTAAAAGAATTTAATCTTAAGGCGAATTATTGGATAAACATCCCGGAATCGCTTAAAGAACTGGAGAAAAACGGGGTTGAAGTTTATCAATAATTTTAAGTTTTCTTCCACATCCACACAAGGCGCGCAACCGGAAAAAATTTATTTTCTCTCTCTATTCTTATTCTATGAAATATTTTTAAAATTAGGAGGCGAGGTTTCAAAAAAATTATAAAAAATATTGCTCTAAATTTAATTTTGAAGATAAGTATCGTGTTCCCGTAATAATACTATCCCATGCATCATTCTTCATTCTATCCTTAAAAATATACCATTTATTAAGTCTGTCCGATACTAATTTAAAGGAATCTGAGAGAGATTTTCAGAACGTAAATTCAATAGATAGGTTTTTAATTAAAGAACTCAAAATATTATTAATGTCAGAACAAGATTATTACGAAATAGTACGGCAAAAGTTAAAGTTAGGAGATCTTTACGCTCCCAAGCACGAGAAAATACGTGAATTGATGAAGATCTTTTGGAACGAGAAAGAAATTAAGGTTCTTTCTTATTTCGAGGCTGCTGATAAATATATTTCGCTACGAGAATTAAGTAAAAAATCAGGGATTCCAAAAGAGAAATTAAGGGCCATCATAGGGCCAATATATCAAAAAGGGACGATATCAATGTGGGGTACAAAATACGGGTTAATTCCATTACTTCCAGGCATTTTTGAAAAGTATTTCATAGCGCGCAATGATACTGAAGAAAACCAAAGAAAAGCGTCAGAGATTTATCGTTGGCTCATAAAGAATTTCTTGCCAACATTTTTTTTGGAAACAAACCTTAAAATATTTAGACCCAGGCTTCCTATTGATGCTAAAGAAAAACTAATTGAAATTAACGAGTCTCTTGACGTAGAATCTCAAATCGTTCCCCACGAACTAATGTCTCAACTGATTGACAAGTACGATATTTTTTCAGTAATTCCGTGTCAATGTCGTTTAATAGGTGATTATACGGGAGAACCATGTACTGTCGCTTCACCCGATATGGGATGTTTTATAGCTGGAGATGGTGCTCGAGGAGTAATTGCGGCTGGGGGTCCTGAATTTAATAGAGAAGAAGCGAGAGAATACCTTAGAAGGACGGAAAAAGCGGGTTTAATACATAGTTGCATTCCTGATACTAGCATCGAGTCAACTCTATTTGTCTGTAATTGTTGTGGTTGTCATTGTGCTTCATTGATGGCGGCAAAAGAGCATAAATATGTTGGTACACTCGTATCTAATTATTTACCTAAAATTAATAACGAGCTCTGCACAAAATGTGAAGTTTGCATGAATAAATGTCAAATGGGTGCTATTTATCACAGGTTGCCTTATGAAGCAGATAAGTCCGACGAGCGCATGATAATAAGAGAGGAGTATTGTTTGGGATGCGGCGTCTGTGCAACAAATTGTCCTAATAATGCCATCAAATTGATTAAGGTAAGAGATAATATCTCCAAGGAAAAACACAAGATTGGAACCAAAACATTTTTACAACTCTTAAGTTGAATAAATCTACACCTAGGTAAGTTAATCGCGATATTATAAAATTTTTGTTTCATTCTAATTTAAAGGATTATAAAATTTTTATAATCCTTTATAAAGAATTATATATAATCCTTATATATGAAATATTTCAAATAAAAATCATTTTTTTTATATAATACCATGTCAAAAAAAGAAAAAAATAACATCAAATCCGGTAAAGATTTACCGGAACCAGAATATAAAATCGAAAATGTGGTCGGCACGGTTATTGTAGAAATTTTAGAAAAGGTAAATCTTGTTCAAATAGCCAAGAAGTATACCAACACGGAATACAATCCAGAAAGGTTTCCAGGCTTAATAATGAGAATTAAAGAACCTAAAGCAACATTTCTGATTTTTTCCACGGGAAAAATGGTTATTACTGGACTTAAAAGGGCTGTCGATGCAAGTCCCGCTGTGGAAAAAGTATTAAAATATATAAAAAAAGTTGGCATCCAAATGTCAAATCCCCAAATCACGATTCAGAATATTGTCGCAAGTGGAAATTTACACACAAATATAGATTTAAATATGGCTGCGATTGTGATGGAAAATGCCATGTACGAGCCAGAAGTGTTTCCAGGCATGATTTACCGCATGGCAGACCCTAAATCAGTATTCCTCCTTTTTTCTACGGGAAAAGTAGTTTGCACGGGAGCTAAGAACAAAGAAAGCGTGAGAGAAGCGATTTGGAAGTTAAATAGCTTAGTACGGGAATTAGGCATTGCTAAAGAAAGCCTTAATAACACAGAATATGAAGACATTACCTTCACTTAAATTCTTTTCAATTATAAAAACGATCCGATTTAATTGACGTTTTTTAAATTTCTTCTTTTTTTAATTAATTCGCATTTTTCACTTTAAATTTGATATAATACTCCTATAGAATCACAGAGATGTCAAAAAAGTTAACAAGTTTCAAGATTCCCACAAAAAGACAATGGCCAAGTTTTTTAATTAGTATTTCATTCGCATTTACCCTAGCAATTTTCTATGTCAACATATTAATCGTCTCTAATATAATATGGCCGGGGGAACCTTTTCATTCTGCTGAAATTGGTCTTTTAATAGGAATATATGGGTATTATCTGGAATATATGGAAATTTTCTTTTTAAAGAGAAAACCATAGATATATCTGAATCAATATATATTTTAATTATTATTAAATTAAAAAGACTAATCTTTTACTTAACATGAGCAAGAATTCAATTAAAAAAGAAGATATTCTTAAAATTTACACTGATGGTGCTGCACGTGGTAATCCAGGCCCTGCGGCAATTGCGTTTCTGTTTGTTCGTGAGGATAATATAATCTATGAAGGATGCAATTATATCGGAACTGCTACTAACAATACTGCTGAATATCAAGCAATTATTAGCGCATTAAAGGCAGCTGAGAGGTATCACAGGGGCCATCTGCAAGTATATTCTGATAGTAATTTAGCAATACAACAAATTAACAAAAAATGGAGAATCAATTATCCGCATTTATCGAAAATGTGTAGTGAGGTCTATCAACTCTGTGAGAAATACGAAAAGGTTGAGTTTTTTCATGTTGGAAGAAGTAATCCACGTATAATAAAATGTGATAAATCATGTAATGTTCGATTAGACGCGGAAGGGTTTAAAAAATAAAAAAAAAAAACGTTGACATTATTATCATAGCATGAAGATCAACTTTCGAATCGCTAAGAGCATCGTGACAAAGAGCAACATTCCTGGGGTAGATTTCGTCATAAATCCATATATTGGTTGTCAGCATGGGTGTATTTATTATTATGCTGAATTCATGATCAGGTTTACGAATCATAAAGGGGATAAATGGGGCCAATTTATAGATGTTAAAGTAATTGATCTAGATAAAATTAAACCTCAAAAGTATGACGGAAAGACAATTCTAATCAGTTCCGTTACAGATCCTTACATTCCTTTAGAATTAAAGTATCAAAACACTCGAAAAATTTTGGAAGGACTTGTTGGAACCGGCGCAGAAATCACCATTCTCACCAAATCGAAATTTGTTGAAAGAGATGTGGATTTATTTAAGAAGTTCGAGAACCTTGAAGTTGGAATCTCGATTAGTACCTTGGACGAGGGATTTGCAAAAATTATTGAACGCGGGGCATCGAAACCAAGTGAGAGATTAAACGCGATCAAGAAAATGAACGAAAATGATATTAGAACCTATGTTTTCATATCTCCTTTTTTTCCAGGAATAACTGATTTTCGCAAAATTATTGAAGAAACTGTGGATTTTACGGATCATTACATGTTTGAGAATTTGAACTTTCGCCCGCATAATGTTCCCCGCATTATGGAAACAATTAAGACGCATTATCCTGAACTTTTACTGATGTATCACGAATTTAGGAGAGATCACTCAAGGTGGGAGTTAATTGAAGATGAGATTAGAAATTATTGTGAGAAACGGCACCTTAACTATAACATTGCTTTTCATCACGGAGGCTTCTCTAAAAGTTAAGATTCAAGTTATTTTTGCTTGTTCTTAAGACTTATTACACATAAAAAGAATTTTTAAGTGAAAATAATTTATTAATTTCTGGAATTTGTAAAGTTATTTTGTAAAATGAAGTTGATATTATATTTGATTTTTAAAATCTACAATAAGAAAGAAATTTAATCGTAATAAGAAAGTTAATAAAAATAACAGCATTTTCTAATATAAAAGGAGATTTAAATGGCAGTTTTTAGTATATATACTTCGGCAATCGGTTTTATTTTGTGTGGTTTTGCAATAATTCACGCTATTCTTGACAGTAAAGAAAACAGAATTCAGCGAATTCTAATCTTGCCAACGTTATTTCTTTACGGTATTTTATTAGAATACATGGGAATTGTTAGTGGAAATCATTATTACGCTGAAGACGTTGTAATGATTTTAGAAATAGTACCAATATCGATTCCATTGTCTTGGGTAGGAATCATTTATAGTGCCATGATTATCGGCGAGCGTTTAGAGTTATCTCCATGGAAACGTATTTTAGCAACTACTTTGATTGCTCTAAGTTTAGATTGGGGCATAGATCCTATTGCAGTTGAATTGGGGTTGTGGACATGGGTACACGAGGGGGGCTCTTATTTTGGAGTTCCAAGTTTTAACTTTATTGGTTGGTTTTTCATTCCCATTGCGTATTTACTATCCTACGATTTAAATTGGAACGAAGAACGGAAACGTTTGGAACTATTATCTTTTAGAGAAATTGAAGTTCACGATACATTGGGTCGAAAATTATATACGATTTTCCTCGTGGTTCCAATCGGACTGGGTTTTTTAATGCTTTTCGGTTCAGTTACTTTCATACCGATAATATATAATTTGCCTTTAGTAATTGTCATAATTCTTGAAGTTCTTACAGTAGCGGGAGCTTCAGGAGTAATAATTTTAAAACGTGAAAATCTTAAACGCTCTCGTTGGCACGATTTGATTCCACCGAGTATTTTATTACTTATTGCGTATTACTATGGATTAATTGGTATATTTACAGTTCAAATCGGGTTAGGTTTGTTGAATTTTCTTACCGCAATACCTTTATTGTTGGCGTTTGTTTTTACTCTTCAGAAAAAAAGATGATCACATTAATCGGATCATGATCTTCCATGGTAGGTTTTCTTTAAAGTGTGATTCACGAACTTATAGGTTAATGGCAAAAAATCTTGATAAGGGATTATTTGGTAAGGTTATTTAGCTATTTTTTTCTCTATTCTTTGAATAAAAATTGGATTACATAGAGTATTTTGAATTAAATTTTTTCTATCTTATATATCTACATATCACATCATTTCATAAAGTTTTCCACTTGTATTATCTCCATGTTATCACTACAAATCATTCATCATGTTCCCTTCGAACAATTAAAAGATTTATA
>JAUXAJ010000235.1 GCA_030620005.1 Promethearchaeota archaeon
ACTTAATGAAGCAGAAGGATTTGTTAAAAACCAAAAAGAAAAACTCAAGATTTGGAAATCTAAAACTGCAATTTATCAAGTTATGAAAGATTTAGAAGAAAAAGAAAAATTGATTACCGTTGTCGATACTGAAATTATAAATGGGAGAATTCGGAAAATTTATTCAATAACTGATAAAGGTAGAGAAACTGCGATTAAATGGATATTGGAATTTGGAGATTTGTACGATAGAATTTCTCCAAAAATCTCCCAATTTACAGGAATAGAAAGCGCCTTTACAAAAAACCATCGGCTACAAGTTTTAAATTTCATGGAGCAATTTATACCTGTAGACTCAATTATAAGGCTTCTTATGGATGATTCTGGATCACCATTTTCTCAATTAATTAAAGGATTATTTCCAATTGTTGGTAATCCATCAAAATTAAAAACTTTACTATTGTCTGATGAATTTCAATTCGATTTTTTAGCTGGAGATTTAATTCCCAAGAAATATAAGGCTGTTTATAAGGAGTTAATTCTAAAACATATGAAAGAATTTAAAAATCAGATTGAAAACAAGATTAGAAATCTTGAGAAAGAATTATAAAATTTTCCCATCAAAAAAAATAAGACAACTCATGAAGTTAGTTTACAGAAAAAAATTAGTGAAAAACAATCTAAATTTCCTTTTTCTTTCTTACATTTTTGGGGATGGAGGAGTTGGAAAAACCACCCTAGTAAATCGCTACATCTCAGGTAAATATAGTGAAGATTTTAAAATGACGATTGGTATTGATTTCTATACAAAAAATATAGAAATTGAAGGAATTAGAGTGAATTTACAGATTTGGGATTTTGGGGGAGGGTACTATTTTTAATGACCAATCGACATATTCTCTTAAATTAGACTCAAAATTCTCAAGAAATTTATCTCTTTGATTCAATCCAAGAATAGTCTTTCTCATTGCTTTCAGGTAATCTATTTGGTAAGTCGTGTTCCTGCTCGGACTGTAATACCCTCTACCATGGATTTTTTAGAACTACCAAGTCTCTTATCGGTAGCCTTCTTTATGTTCATCTAAAAAAGAATGTAATAAGTATTATAACATGTTCTTAATATAGATTATTAAAAAGAGTTTAATATTATGGTTCATGCGTTAATGTTGCATGTATAATCGAGAATTTCAAAGTATTTAATAATATCTTAAGTTTAAGACTAGAGGGAAGAAGAACTGTAATTTATGTGGCTGGGAGACCGTTCGGGCAGAGCAAATATTTAATAATAGATGTGATTAAAGGTAGCGACATTTTAGATTTACGGCATCAAGTTGAACATTCTATAGAAGAGTTGCAAGGTATATCAATAGGTGAAATTTATTTCTATTAGTAAAAAACCTAAAAGTTTATAATAAAAAGCTGCAAAAAGATCATTATAAATTAAATTTTAAAAAAAAAAAGATTTGATAAAAATGTCAAAATATAGCGAAAGGTTCTGGAAAGCAAATTGGGACCCAGGGCTAGAAGATCTTGACCCAAAAGTATGGGAAACATCTTATACCGATGCTATTAAAAAAATCTTTGAAGATTATCCCGACAAAGCCGCATTAACATATCAGGGTTTAGAAATTACTTTTGGAGAAGTAGATAAATATGCAAATCAATTAGCGAACATGTTAATCGACAAAGGGTTTAAAAAGGGAGACATTATTGCGGTTAATTTACCAAATATTCCTGAATATGTAATATCACTTATCGGTATATTAAGAGCTGGCTGTATTCTTTCAGGAGTATCACCACTTCTTTCAGATGTTCAAATGCAATATCAATTAAACGACTTAGGAGCAGGTGAAAAAAATCTTGCGTTGATTACACTTGACGCAATATTTGCCGGAAGATTAGTGAAGATCGCCTCAAAATTACCCCAATTAAAACTTGTTATTACTACAAGCGTTATTGGTATTTTCCCAAAAGAACAGCAGGCTAAAATAAAAGCAGTAAGAGAAATACCTTCGGGAGAGGTCACACCTTTAGAGGGAAAAACAGTTCTCGATTTTCACGACGACGTCTTAGCAAAATATTCAAGTGAACCCCCAGATGTGAAAGTTACTCCTGACGATATCGCATTCATTCAATACACTGGTGGAACAACAGGGCTTCCAAAGGGTGCAATGCTAACACATAGAAATATTGTTTCTGATCTTTTAATAGTTCAATCCTGGCTTAAATGGGAAAAAGGTAGGGGTGTGGCGTTATCAGGCTTCCCATTCTTCCACATCGCAGGATTGTTCTTCTGTGAGAATTGTATCTATCTTGGTTGGACCCAATGCCTCATTGCTGATCCAAGGGATGCGCTTTATATATGTAACCAGATAAAAACATATAAACCAACTGCGCTAGTGAATGTTCCTTCCCTGTTTCAGATTTTACTAAATTTCCGTAAATTTAAGCGATTAGACCATTCCAATTTAGAAGTTTGCATTTCTGCCGCCTCCCCATTTCCAGTCGAGTCTCAGAAAATGTTAGAAAGCATTGTTGGTGCTGGTAAATTACTAGAAGCATATGGGATGACGGAAACATCTCCCCTAACCACGGCGAATCCAAATGCAGGAGAAAGGAAATTAGGTTCGATTGGCTTGCCACTTTTAAATACAGAGTTAAAATTAGTAGATCCAGGAACAGGAGAAGAGGTTCCACTAGGAGAACCCGGAGAAATTTGCGTAAAAGGTCCAATGATAATGAAGGGATATTATAATAAACCAGAAGAAACTAAAAAAGCAATCGATTCAGATGGGTATATGCATACAGGTGACGTCGCCATAATGGACGAGAAGGGGTACTTAAAAATAGTAGATAGAACAAAGGACATGATCATTGTCGGTGGTTTTAAAGTGTTTTCTGCTAAATTAGAAGATACATTAACCAAATATCCTGCGATTGGAGTGGTTGCTACAATTGGTATACCTAATCCCGATCGACCTGGATCCGAAATCGTCAAGGCGTATATTCAACTTGCCGCCGATTACCAATTTGATGGAAACGAAGATGCGCTTAAGGCAGATATAACTGCATTTGCAAAAGAAAATTGTTCTCCATATGAGGTCCCGAAAATCATTGAAATCGTGGATGAACTTCCACTTACGGTCGTTGGTAAGGTTGATAAGAAGCTTTTAAGGAGTTAAATAATTAACTAATTATTTTTTTTTTTAGAATTAATATTTGGCATGATTTTTCTTTTTTAGAGCATTATAGAATTTTTATAAATATATAAGCTTGTTAGTATGAATAAAAGTTATAAAAAATTTTATTATATATATTGAAATAAAAGTACGGAAGACGGTTTATAGAAGAAAGGAAATTTTAAACTTTCAAAATCTTTTTCATGACCATGCCAATTTTATCAATTGCGAATTGAATATCTTCTTCATTGATGCCAAAGTGGGTCACGAAACGTATTCTCTGCTTATCTATGTTGAAAGCTAAAATTCCTTCCTTGCTCAAACTGGTGACTGTTTTACTAATCCTAACGCCTTGAGGTATAGTAATGATAAGAATGTTTGTTTCTGGTTCTTCAGTTGTTATTGGTAAATCATGATTTTTTATCCCTTCGAAGAGTAATTTAGCATTATTATGATCTTCTTGGAGTCTTTTTATCCATTTTGGTTCAAGGGCAATTAACCCAAAAGACGCAATTACTCCTGCTTGTCTCATGCCTCCTCCAACCATCTTTCGAAACTTTCTCGCCCTTAAAATAAAGTTTTTTGAACCCGCTACTATAGAACCGACTGGACACGATAGCCCTTTAGATAAACAAAATATTACACTGTCTACATGTTTTGTTAATTCCGTAACCGGCGTTTTAAGCCCAACAGCAGCGTTAAAAATTCTCGCACCATCTAAATGCAATTTTAAATCGTTATTTTCAGCAAGTTGTTTCAGATCCCTCAATTCGTTTGGTTTTATAATCGCTCCACCGTGAAAGTTATGAGTATTTTCTGTACTTAAAAGCGTGGTTGGTGGTTCGTGGATGTTTTCTCGATCGCGTATCAATTTTTGGAGTTCATCTAGATTGGGAACCCCTCTAATTGACGGATAAGTTCTAATCATCAAGCCTCCAATTCGAGCAGCACTTCCTACTTCATGACCAAAAATATGACTTAGTTCTTCTAATAGTATTTCATCGCCAGGATTAGTCTGCGATAGTAGGCTAACAAGATTTCCTTGTGTACCTGATGTTACGAACAATGCTGCTTCTTTTCCAATTATTTTTGCAGCTTTTTTCTCCAACTCGTTGACAGTCGGATCTTCTCTAAGGACATCATCGCCAATTTTTGAATCGTCTAACGATTTTACCATCTCCCACATTTCGGGAGAGGGCTTGGTTATCGTGTCAGAACGCAAATCAATTATTTTCATCTTAACTTAAACCTTAATGATAACTTTATTTGTAATACGGTTTGATTTATCAAATTAAAAATAATTTAATTAATTAATTAATATTCAATAATGTAATACTTAGAGACATTATATAGAAGTGAATAGATGGAAATGGATTCAAACAATATTATATCCATAATACCTGAACCAGTAAAAATCTTGTCAAGAAAAGGAAATTTCAATCTTAACAAAAATACCCTTATTCTCTCTAATTCAATAGCAAAAAAATCTGCCGAATTTTTAAACCAACTGTTGGCTCCAGCAACGGGATTTAACCTACTCATGAGAGAATTGGCTCAAGTGGAAGAAATTGACAATGTTATTAGGCTTAGAATAATCACGAATGAAAAACCTTTAATGCATGAAGGATACAACCTTGATATTTCTCAAAACATGATTGATATATCAGCTTCCACCTCGGCAGGGATTTTTTATGGTATCCAAACGCTACGTCAACTTTTTCCCCCTGAAATAGAAAGTTCTAATCCTTTGGATGTTGAATGGTCCATGCCCTGTGTAAAAATTGAGGATTATCCTCGATTTTCGTGGCGTGGGTTCATGCTTGACGAATCAAGACACTTTTTTGGTAAGAAAATCGTGAAAAAAATGCTTGATCTCATGGCGCTCCTAAAAATGAATGTGTTTCATTGGCATCTCACGGATGACCAAGGGTGGCGTCTTGAGATAAAAAAATACCCTCGTCTCGTGGAGATTGGTTCTAAAAGGAAAAGGGCTAGGCTTAGAACTAGAGTTAGAAAATCGGATAAATACTCAGACGATGTGCAATATTCTGGTCATTATTCACGGGAGGATTTAAGGGAGATCATAAATCATGCAAGTGAACGCCACATAACAATTGTTCCTGAAATAGACGTTCCTGGACATACCACAGCAGTCCTTGCATCATACCCCGAATTAAGCTGCACGGGAGGCCCTTTTGAGGTAAGTACTCGCTTCGCTATTCATAAAGATGTGCTTTGTATAGGAAAAGAAAAAGTTTTTGAATTCATACTAAATGTTTTAGATGAAGTCATGGATATCTTTCCTTCAGAGATAATCCATATTGGGGGTGATGAAGTCCCAAAAGAACGATGGAAAAATTGCTCTCATTGTCAAAATCGGATAAAAGAAGAAAATCTTAACAACGAAGAGGAGCTACAGGCTTATTTTATAAATAAAATGTCAAGATATATATCGTCTCTCGGCCGTAGACCAATGGGTTGGAATGAAATATTAAACGAAGATTTAGTTGAGAACGCCCTATGTCAATATTGGACGCCTAATCTCAAAGAATTGTTAGATCACGTAAGAACTGGAAGAAATGTGGTTATGTCAGAAACGGGATATGTATATCTAAATTATGGGTATAAATTTACTTCATTAAGAAAGAGTTACGAATATGAACCAATCCCGAATGAATTAGAAAAAAGATATCATGACCGGATAAAGGGAATTGAAGCGTGTTTATGGACTGAGTTTATCTCAGATCTTAAAAATTTAGAATTACTTACTTTTCCTCGTTTAATAGCAATAGCAGAAACAGGATGGGCGTTAATAGATAAAAAAAATTTTAAATCTTTTTTAAATCGGCTAGAAATCTATTTGAAGAGGTTGGATTTTCATGGTATTGCTTACGCTCATGAGAATGAGTATTTAATAGAAGAGTAGCGTTTTATATTCGTCAAAAATCCCTCTTAGCGATGTTGTATCGGCGTTTTAGGTAAAGAAATTGTAATAAAAAAACGCGAGAGACTAAAATAGAAAATAAAAAAAATTATAAATTGAGCTCTTTTAACCTTTCACCAGTTTCAGCAACTTTCTCCGGCTTTAAATCTCACTATATCCAAAGGATAAAACCTGTGAGGGACACGCAGATTGAAATAATTAACCCGAACAAATAATTAACCCGAACAATTAAACGAATGCATTTAAGATTTATTTTTTAACGTGGTAATTGGACGTGTTTGTAGAACATAAATCACATCGTTTTGAATCGCCCATTCAATATCTTGAGGATAATTGAATTCTTTTTCAAGTTTTAAACCTAAATCGTAAAGTTGATGTATTTGTTTGTCTTTTAATGAACGAGCGCCCCTATATTTCGGCTCGTTTTCTATTAAAATAGTGCCAGACCCGTTAGGATTTTGAATTGACTTTTTCTCTTTTTTTCCAATATCATATTTAATGATTTCGAATTTGTTTTTGCTTAAAATGATCATGTCTGGAATGATTGAGTTATCAGTTATTGTTTCACCTAGCCCCCACGCAGAATTTATTAACATTTGAGCTTCATTGTTATTTATCACATTTACGCTGAATAAAACGCCTGAGACTTCCGAATTTATCATTTTTTGAACTATAACTGCCATATTAATGTCTAATAATGATAGGTATATTTCTTTTTTTTTCATTTGAAGTAAATATAATAGTGCTTGGGGAGAAAATAAGGAGCTCCAACAATTTTTTAAGGATAATAATATCTCATCAAAAGTTTTATTATATAAAAAACTCTCTGCTTGACCTGCAAAAGAAAATGCTTTAGAATCTTCAATAGTTGCCGAAGATCTAACTGCAAAAGAGATCTTTTTTTTTAATTTATTATTTATATCATCAAATACATCTTTTATTTCTTTTTTTATCTCTTCTGGGAATCTTGATCTTGTTATTAAACTTTTTAGCTCTTTAGAATGATTTAAAATGTCCTTAGCCTTGACATTTTTTGAAAATAAGTTAATGATTTGGTCGTGATACCGTGATTTTTCAATAAATTTTTTATAAGCATTTGTATTTACTATGAATCCAGGCGGGATTGTATCAATAATATCAACTAATTTCATTATATTTAATCCTTTACCACCTACTAAAGCTGGATTTGGTGTGCTTTCTGTAAAAAAAGTGATGTATTCTAATTTTCTCATAAATCTTCCTTAAGTAGAATAAATACTATTTTTTTATTATTCAACTAAATACAAAATCTAATATGAATTTGAATATTTTTTTGAATAAATATAAGTTAACATGTTATATTAATCTAGAAATCTATTTGAAGAGTTTGAATTTTCACGATATTGCTTACGCTCATGAGAATGAGTTTTTCATAGAAGAGAAGCGTTTTGTATTCGCCAAAAATCTCTTATTATTAATTATCTTTCTATTTTATTCCATATAATATCATTGAATTTCGGAGGAATCGGGGAATTTTTAGTAATTTATTTGTATTTATAAAATTAATATCTTGAACCCCCCAACTTTTAATGTTCTGTAAGAGATCTTTAATTTCACCATAAAAATGTTTACTGAGAAATACATCTTGAAATGAAAAAACACCTCCCTTTCTTACTATTCTGAGTGCCTCTTTAATAACTTCACGACGGTCCTTGGCTTGTCTCACCTCGTGAAATACAAAATTACTTACGGCAGCATCAAAATCTCCATTATTAAATGGTAAGTTTGCGGCACTTGCTTTTTGGAAATCAATTCGATCGGATAATCCCGCTATCTTCGCATTTTTTTCACATAATTTTTTAGAATAATCCCATACTTTCCCCCAATAGTCAATACCTAATATCTTTGCTTCAGGAAATTTCTTGGCTAACATAATTGCAAGCGGACCTGCTCCAGTTCCAATGTCAAGCACCTTTCCTTTCCCATTCCATTCAAGTTTTTCTAAAACAACATTCCATAGTCTATTCTGAAATTCACCGCCATTTCTATTAAAAATATGGTATAAATAAAGAGAATATATAAAACTGAACAAGGAAAGCCCTGTTAAAAACCAAAAAATAATTTTTAAGAAAAAGAATAATGGAAATAGAGATATTACTAAAAAAATTAAAGAGATTAAGAAGAATAAATATAAAAATTTTTTCGGAAACCAACTTCCATAAATTATCGACTCATGGCTCATTTTTTCTCATTGATTTTATATTTAATTATTATTAAATTTAGTCATGTCTAATTTATAAAAAAAATCCATCTTTAAAAATCTATTTAATTTTATCAAAATCTTAAAATCAATTTCCATTAGAAGTTGTTATAAGAATAATAAATCAAA
>JAUXAJ010000010.1 GCA_030620005.1 Promethearchaeota archaeon
AATAAAAGAGGTAGGATTAGCGTCATGCCCATGTACGTCTGGACAAATGAGATGATAAGGGTACACACGTTTATTAGCGTGTTAGCCTTGCTTCTTTCTAATTTACTTTATCGGAAAATACAATTAGCCAGAATTGCTCCCTCCAAAGACATATGTTTTGAAACTTTGGAAGACATAAAAGAAATTCGCCTGTATTACGACGATAAAGGCCCTCCTGATGTGCTTCTTACCCAGATGTCTGCCTTGCAACGCAAGTTATTTAAAGCCTTGGACTTGAAGCGATTTATTGGAAAAAAATTTTTGAGTGGTGACAAAAAAAAAAGATTCTTTAATTAAAAGCCATAAGATCACATTATAGAATTTAACTTTGAAAGTCAAGAAGAAACATAAAAAACTGAAAATAAAAAAAAATGTCAGAACAATTAAAGAAATTAATCGAATCAAACGATTTCTTGTTAAATATATTAAATAACATGTCTGCTGCTGTTTTTGTCGTTGATAAAAACGTGAGGGTGCAAAATATTAACAAGGCATTCACGAAACTATTTCATAAAACGGAAGAAGAAGTATACAACGAATTATGCGGAAATGCTATTGGTTGCGTGTTTCCTGTAAAGGAGAAGACGGATTGTGGAAAAACCTACTTTTGCAATAATTGTGAATTAAGAAAAAATTTAGTCAAATGTTTAACAGAGAAAGGAGAAGCACAAAAGACAGTAATCGAGAGAGAATTTTTAATAGGTGATGAATTTATATTGAAATTCTTTTATGTCATCACGGATTACATAGAATATAATGATATAGGATTTGTATTAGTAATGATCTATGACATTACTGATCTAGAAGCTCATAGAAGGAAATTAGAGGAGTTGAATGATCTAAAAAATCAATTTTTAGGAATGGCTGCTCATGATTTGAGAAATCCCATTGCACAAATAATGGGCGCTTCAGAATTAGTATTGGAATATTCTGATAAGTTTAAGCAAGAAGATAAAGAAAGACTACTAAACATGATTCATGCGTCAAGTAATTTCATGTTAAAATTAGTGAATAATTTATTAGACATTTCAAAAATAGAATCTGGTAAGTTAGAACTCGAAAAAACAATACAAAATTATGTTGATTTTGTTGAAGAATGCTTGATGTTTAATAGATTAAGTGCTAAACAAAAAAATATTTCAATCGAATCAGATTTCGGAGATAATATTATAAATTTAACATTTGACAAAACGCAAATAAACCAAGTTATAAATAATCTTATTGGAAACTCAATTAAATTTTCACCTGAAGGAGCTAAAATAATAGTTAAAGTTGAGAAACAATCCAATCGAATCATTACAAAAGTCATAGATGAAGGACCAGGAATTCCTAAGGAGGAATTATCTAAATTATTTAAAGAATTCCAACAAACAAGCGTCAAACCAACTAGTGGTGAAAAAGGAACGGGACTCGGACTTGCTATCTCTAAAAAAATTGTCGAAAAACATGGCGGTCAAATAGGTGTGGAAAGTGAAGTTAGAAAAGGGTCGACTTTTTATTTCATATTACCAATTTAAGTTATTATCATAAATAAATTGTGAAAACATTATCTTTCATATAAAAGCTTATTTTTTAAAATTCGCTTCATATTTCTGCCGGAGTTTATCCCAAATCTCCAAAAATCCTTTACGACGCGCAATCAAGGCTAACTCTTGGTTGATAATTGCTTTTATTTTATCATAACCAATTAAACCTTGGAGCTCATCTTTATCTCGCTTCAGTTCTCTTTTAATTGCCTTAAGTTTATCTTCCCAACTTATAGATGTTCTAATCAAGTTATTACCTCTTCTAAAATTTTCTGATTGAATGGACTCCATTGAATATGTTATTTCTCCCGAACTCGATCGTTTGGTTATATCAACCAGCCCTATCTTAACTAAATCATTAACTACTTGGGATATTTTACCTCCTGAGAATCCTGTAAGTTCTTTTAGCATTCTCTGAGTTAAATCTCTCCTTGTCAAGAAGTAAAATAATATCTTAGCTGTAAACTCGTCTCGACTCGTAGCTAATGATGTGTTCATTAAATATTCTATTATTGTATCTTCAATCTTTTGGACATCTGGATCAAAACGTTTTAATTCATTCATATCAACTAATTTAATTTTTAGGCATTAACATTTTCATTATTTCTGAAGAAATATTATTCATTGTTTGGATGGTCACGATCAAGTCATGAATTCTTTCTGAAAGCAGTTCTTGTCCACGCTTTCCTTTATAGTTCTGTAATTCCTCTAGTTTTTCCCGTAAGAAAGTAATGAGATCCACGAATTCATTAGAATAAATGTCTGACATTCTCCCTGCAATTTCCGACATCGGAGTCATCACGTAATGATATTGATTCGTAGCTTCGATTCGTTCTTTTCTAATAAGACCACCAAACTGCAAAAATTTCCGGAGATTTTTAGATATAGCGCCTGCTGAAAGTCCTGTTAGGTCTCTTAGCTGCTTTTGAGTCAATCTTCCATGGATTGCTAGATAACCTATAATTAGTTGCATTTTTGGCGAAGTACTCTTAGCCACTCCAGTTGCCATTACGTACTCCAGGAATATTTGTTCGAATTCTTTAATTCTACCTTCAAAAATAAGATCTTCAGTTTTCATTCTTTAATAATAATATTATGAGGTTATATATATTTTTTATCTTTCATGAAAAATGAATAACATTTAAATATGCTACTTTCTTTTCATTATATGAAAATAGGTTTTTTATTTTTCATGAAATATGAATTTAATTTCGAATATATAATAAATTAAAAGTTTAAAGAGGTATTAAAAAAAATGACACAAGTTCAAAAAACTGAATATAAAAAATATGCAAGAAAATTAGTCCCTTTCGAAAGGCGATTTTTTAGAGCCCCCACGCAGCACATTTCGATAGTTGCGAGAGTAAAGGGATTTATCTCAGAAGAAGAGATAAGAAATGCATTATATAAAGTAAGGCAACAACACCCGTTGGTCGGTGCCCGAGTGTACCTTGATGAAAACCAAGAACCGTGGTATACAACAGAGAACGTTCCTGAAAATCCATTAAAAGTAGTCAAACGTGCTTCGGAAAAAGATTGGCATCAAGAGCTCTTGAGTGCGTATAAAGTCCGTTTTGAATTAGGAAAAGGTCCATTAGCTCGCTTTGTATTATTACAATCACCAGAAATGTCTGAAATTCTCATCATTTGTCACCATATCATTTGTGATGGCACTTCGTTAGCCATTTTGGCTCGAGATCTCTTATCATACGTGGGAAATCCTGATCGAAAGGTACAAGAAATGTCAGAGCCTCCCTTATCCACTCCAGATAATTTTCCAATAGATGTCTCGGTTGGAAAACTGATAATGTTCATGATTAATAAGATGAACCAAGCCTGGGAAAAACAGAAGGTTTTATTTGATGAGGAGGACGAAGATAATATCTTTAGAGCATATTGGGACAATAATGAGTTTAAGGTCATCTCGGTGGAATTGAATGAAAAACAGACCTCAAATCTCGTGGAAAAATGCCACCAGCACGGAGTAACCGTGAATTCTGCTTTGAATGCGGCATTTCTTGCAGCACGCCATACTATCCGAGGACCTTTTAAAGGAGGAAAACGGAACATCATGGTTCCTGTCAACACGCGTGAACGATATAAAAAACCCGTTGGCGAACATTTTGGAGTCTATGTCTCTGGATTTCAATTTAAATTATCGTATAATCCAAAAAAAGATTTTTGGGAGAATACGAAGATTTTCAATGAAAAGGCAAGAGAGAACCTCTATATTAACAAAGTGTTTAAATTTGCTGCTATTACGGGCTTGATTGATCAAACTCTGGTAGATGCCCGATCATTCAGTTTCATGGGAAACCTTGTACCTTCAAGTTTCAGTAGATATGAGAAAATTCACGCGTTTAGTAGTAATGAAAAAAATATCGTGAATAAACGGGCAAAAAAGCAAATCCCAAAATTGCCTGGTCTCGCACTTACAAATCTTGGTCGCTTGGATTATCCTACGAAATATGGCTCCTTGGAATTAGAGCGTTTTATCTTCATTACTTCAGGAACGCCATATATAGAACTCGTCATTCCTGCTGTCACGGTTGCTGGAAAACTAACGTTTACAATTAATTACTTGGAAGGAACTACCGATACTTCCACAATGGAGAAAATTAAGAATGAAGTGTTAAAGTATTTAGATTTAGCAGGCTAATAAGAACTAAACAATTTTTACTTCTTTTTTTTTATCTTAATTTTATTCATTATTCATTTTTCTGACATGTTAAAATTCAATCTAGATAATATCGGATGTTTTTCATGCGCTTCTTGAAAGTGAATGGAACTCAATGATTCTTTTTTATTAAGAGCAATTTTCCTAGCCCAAAAACTATACCATAAATCAGTTAAAATAGTTTCTCCTTCTCTTATATTCACGAAGTCGCGTTTTAAAATTGCTTCAACAGGATCTAAACTATCATCTCAGCAGCCCTCATAATGAGCGGAATTCGTTCTCCTGAAAGTAGTGTAATTCCTTTTAATGCGTCTCACTTGAAAAATCTTAAAACGATGCGCGGGAAAATAGATCTATCAACACTAATGCTTGAATATGACGTTCTCTATCAAACGCCCACAGCAGAAGCAATGGATGCAATAGTCTTACAAGGGGAAGATCTCTTATTAATCCAAATTACAACGGCAAATACACCTGATACCTCAAAAATAGACAAAATTCTTGCGCAAATGAAGAAAACCTCCGCTCTTCATACTGAAAAAAAAGAATTCAAAAATGTTAAGGGATGGGTCGTATCTCTTTTTGATTTTGAACATAAAGTTAAGACTCATGAAAATCTACTCATTACCACAGGAAACCAACTCGTTCCAATATTAGGAGAAAAACTTTACGAGAAACTTAAAGAAATTAAGGGCTCTTTTAGCTGAAAAATCTAAGATTAAATAATTTTGCTTTACGTCTTTCTTACTTTCAAGTAAGAAACAATAATTTTCATTCTATCTTTTATATTTAATCATCTCCTTCCTTTTAATAATATCAAAATCCTTATTCGCTTTAATTAAGGCATCTATCACTTGAAATGACAGGGCAGGATGCGCGTTGTCATCTAAATCGCCACATACTAGCAAGAGCTTTCCTTTCAAGTTCTTAGCTAATTTTGCATTGACTTGATTATCATAATTATTCCCTTTGAGCATGCCTTGATATCTTTCCCCCCAATCAGAAACATATCCGCTCTGATCATGATTTCCCGCGGAAGAAACTGCGACTTTATAGAAGCCAGGAAATGCTAATATGGCTCTCGTTGAAGCAAACCCTCCTCCAGAATGACCATATATTCCAACCCGATCTAAATCCATGTAAGGATGTTCCCTTGCTAGTTGTTTAAATGCAGCTAAATGATCTTCTAGTCGTGAAGTGTGGCACATAATGAGAAATATGGGGACCAAGGAGGGAGGCTTCGGAGCATATTATTATTCATATGTTCTTAATCATGTCAAGGTTTCTAAAGAAAATGTAAAAGCGTTCAAAAAAGGAATAAAAAAATTTGGAAATTATTCAAAAATACCGCCGCATTGGTGGGATCATCCAACGGTGGAAGAATGGAACGATAATATCGTGCCTCCCTTGCCTACATGAAATATTAATTAAACAAAAAATTAGTTAATTTTTTCAAGAAAGCTTGACTTTTGGTTTAAAACCAATAGGACAATCAAATAATTAAAATAATAAATAAATGGTACTTCTATTCGTGTTCCATTTTACCATTTTCTACTTGTGAATTCTCTTCCCCATATAATTTTCGAATTTCTTTTTGAAGATCTTCAAATTTTTCTCCGTATATTGGATACTTATACATTAGAAGCAAGCATATCGCTAAAAAGATTAATGGAGGTAAAGCAAAACCTAATCGAATGCCTAACAGTGCTTGTTCTGTTTGACCTGAAGTAGATGTTCCATCATAACCGTACAAGGTCAGAAATATGGTGAAAATAAATATAAATATTCCTGTAGCAGGAATTGTAAAGATGGCTCCGACACCGCCAAACATGCCCGCTCGTTGAGTTCCTTTTTTTATGTAATCTTCGTAAATAGGAATGGGGCCATAAGCACTGCCGCAGATACCATTTGCGGACATACTCGTGAGTATGAAAAAATAGAATATGAACAATAGCCAGTAATTGATTATTAAGAGAAATCCTAAATAGCCAACAAAGGCTAATCCTTGAAAAATCAAGAAAGTTCGCCGAAATCCAATTTTCTTTTGAATTTTTAGAATAATGGGCATCATTAAGGGTTGTGAACCACCCGCAATAATCGGAGGAAGAATTGCATAAATCCCCAACAGCTCATAAATGTCGAATAAAATGTAGAGAACGGTTGACCCAAAAGAGCCGATGCCTGCCATTGTAAACGCCAATACAATGTTATATCTAAAGGTTTTAAATTTTAAACATTCTTTAACTGCTGTAATTGGTGGTACGGACTCTATTTCTAGCTTTTGATCTCGCAATGGTTCATCAATTTTCATGAAAAAATAAAAATTCATGCTGAAACTGAGCATTCCAATTAATGTGAATATGAAAACAATGAATTGAAGGGAATATTCTTTAGTAAGAAGGATAAGTGGAAGATAACTCATTATCGCATTAGGGATCAAATTTAAATACCCCGCAATTATTCCCATGGAAGCTCTTTCGTTTGGATCCTCCGTAATTCCTAGAATTAGCGCGCCATAATTTATGCCATAAATCGTAACTGCTAAATCATAAAGACACAATCCTAAAAGTAATATTAGAAAGATGAGCAGCGCGCTCCACGAAGGTTGGTTAAATATTAAAATGAAAAAACCGATCACGCCAAATGGTATGGACCACTTCATCAAGCGTTTTCGCTTCCCTTTTTTTGGATGATATTTAACCATATCAGAATAATATCCAATGATGATATCGTTTATCCCGTTCCAAATCCCATAGCATAAATTTGCGATTCCAAAATATAATGGAGGGAGCCCTATGAAATCCGTATAAAATTTTAACATTGCTGCACCAATGAGCATTCCAGCCATGCTATAGCCTACAGTACATAGAGCAAAAAGAAATTTTTTATTAAGGGGAACTTTTACCATGGTTATCAATATCCTTTTTCTTAATCTTCTATTAATAAATTTGAAACTTTTTTAACTTTAATCGGGGGATTACAATTTGTTATTTGATTCTTTATAATTTTCACATCACGGGCAGCTTCAATGTGAATTCCTTTTATGCCTATCCCATCAATAGCATTATTTTCAATTACTATATTTTCATAGAGGTCTGGAGCGGATCTAATAGATAATGGAACGAATTTGAGTGTTTCAGGTCTGATTGTTATACCACTACATTTTGCCATAGTTCCTGGCCCACCTCCACACTTAATGAATTTATTATTTCTAATTGTTATATCTCTTGCTGAAAGTGCCTCCATCCAAAATTTTGAGCAAGTGATGTAAACGCCCGTTCCCGTGCAGTGCTTAAATTCGTTATTCTCAATATTAGCACCTATTGTTTGAAATAAAACACCTCTTGCACGATTATTATATATTTTATTACCTATAAATCTTAAGCTTGCAGCCTTTGATACGTTTGCAATAAGATCTCCTTCTTTGAAATTTGCGGGTAACTTATTTTCAACTGTAATGACATGCTTTCGTTCCTTTTCGAGGACCATTACATCTGAAATCTTTCCTCTTGCATAAGGTTTCAATGTTTTATATTTAACGAATTCTATTTCATCGTTTGGGTCTGGATAATCAAATATTTTATCTTGTTGTTCTTTCTTGATAGTTGTTTCAAGTGTATTTTTATTAAGTATCTTGTTTACATAGTAATAAAAGGTATGTATGTTAAGAGCATCATCGCCTTGCCCTTCAAAATAGCAGTTTTCAAAATCCACTAAACCAGAACAACTGATGAAATGACTGGCATCCGCATTAATGCTCCATATTCTATTTTCGGGAGGTTTAACTCGATAACCACGCACTTTTATATCACGAGTTCGATGACCAATAATCCCCCAATGTCCCGATTCAAGGGTAATATTCTCAATTTGAATATTCTTACTGTTAAAAATGAGAATTGCTGGATGGCTTGAAATATAATGTCGAATTATTAGCCCCTTTCCCACCTTAGGGGCGAAAAATCTTGAGATTTTCCCTTTAAAAATTCTAAAAATTCCGGGTTCGATTTGTTTAATTTTTTTATTGTTTCTGAAATAAAACTCTTTTTTTCCGAGTAGTTTAGTTTCTGGATCAAATTCAATCCAAGAATGTAAAGGCAGTTCAGTTCTTACCTTTTCTGGAAATTCAATTTTTACATCGAAAAATTTTCGTTTTTTGTTAATTACAATACCTTCTGAATAAGGTTTCTCATGTAAATTAAATTTAAAATTCTTTAAAGTCAGATTTTCGCAATTTTCAATGAAGAAGGGAATAGACATCCCGTGAGAGATGATTTCTGAATTACTTCCATCAATAGAAATATTATTCACGTCTTTTAAATGAATAAATCTTTGCCTAGCACTAAAAAGGTCAGAATCCCAATTTTTAAACATTATTTTATTGACGACCTGATCAAATAATTCATCCGCTTCAACACTCTGGAAGTGGTATATATCTTTTGGGATAAATACTGATGTTTCACCACTCTTAATAGTATCATCAATCAATTCTTTAAAATAAGAAACTGCATCTTCTATCACTTTCTTAACCTTTTCCTAATTTTTCTCTTCCCTTAGTAACACCAACCTATACCAATATTTAACAATTCATCAATAAAATAGGCTAATTTGTTTAGCAATAAGATCATACCTTTCTTATAAATTATAATTAGAAAATAGTATTAAAAATTTTGTAATTATAAAGTATTCTGATCATAATATTGTAATTAAAATTAATTGATTAATTCAAAAATAAAAATTTTTGATTGCATCTTGAAAATGCAATCGTTAATTTTTTTTCAAATTGTATTATACAACTACTCTAAAATTTGAAAATTATAAAAAATCAAAATTTAAATAAGTAATTTTTAAGATAGACCTTTAATCGCAAGAAATCAGAATTTTTCATATTTTTTAGATTGAAGGATAATAGATCTTTTAGATTTGGAAAAAGTTTATGATCAAATCATCTCAATAACGCCCAATTAAAAACGCGATAGATTTTTTTTCTTTAAATATATAAAACTACCTTATGTTACATGTTAACAAAAACCAACACTACAAATAAAAAATATAAACATGATAAAAAGGAGTTATAAAAAGAATGACGTTAAATTCTTGTACAGTTTTTTATGAAAAGGTTTCGAATTTTGAAGAATTAAGGTGTGATGTGTGCAATTCGATCAACATTAAAGAAACTATGGAAGGGTATGTTTGCGGTGATTGTGGGATCGTGTTGGAAATCCAAAAACTCCAATACAATAAGCCAATTAATCCCAAAATCTTACAATCTGCTGTACTTAACATTACTCACATAGGTTCGAAACGAGAACGATTCGTAAACCATCACTCCGTTAAGCTAGGCTACATGCAAAAATTGCAGTTAATAAAGGCTCACGAAAAAGAAGTGTTGGATAGAGCTATTAGCGAAACGAACAGGATCTTGCTCGTTATTATAGCGTGATTAAAGATAATAAAGGCAGTCAAAAATGCTTTTCCTTGGAGGCTCAAAGCCCAATAGGAAAAATCGCACAATCAATGAAATCAAAAAATGCGAATCCACAAGCACGAGATGAATTATATCTTAATCTCAGCGTGTTAAGTTGTTTTAAACACAAAGACCCTCCAGAAACGAGAAGATATTGTATATCTTCAGCGGAATGAACAATAGCATGGGAATTAGTCTTGTTTTGATGTGGTTTATAGATTAATTAAGTTCATTTAAGGTCGATTTTAATTATCTAAGTTCAAATACATTTTGATTAGGCAATAATCACTTTTCAAAATTCAGTGATAAGTTTCAATTTAATTTCTTGAGTTTTTTGAACGATTATTATTAAAATAATCTTTAATTGCTTTTCCTAGTTCCTCCATTAAACTTGGCTTGTTCTCATCATTTATTTGTATCAACTCGGGATCGTTATAAATAAGATCTAACCCCCAAATAATCGAATCTGTTAAAAACTTATCTTTTTAAAAGACGATAAAAAAATTAAAGTAAAGGAGGTAATGAATGGAAGAGAATTTGAACATGTTTATAATGGTCGGATAGAAAAACTGATCGTCGGAGAAGGGGGAATACCCCTTTATCCCACCATATCCATGGAAGGCCGCAATCTTATTTTAAACCTACCTTTTCAAGTCACGGAAAAGGCTTGTTCGAAAGAATCTCCCGGAGTGGAGGTTGGAGTAGACCTTGGTTTGAAGGATTTTGGCGCTTGTTCCGTGGGACGGGGTGAGACCGAACACGCGAGGTTTTTCCTGGACGGCAAGACTTTTGATATGAAATTCAGCAATGAGAAAGAAACATTCGTTTATCGAGATAGATTTGCCCAAGATTTTGATATTCTTCGAGAGATCGCCTTTAATAAAAGAAAAATCAAGGATATTAAGAAGGATCTCAGGATCAAGCATCATCTTGGTAAGGGTGTTTCCGTTAACATCACGCCCGAAAAAGAAAGAGAAGAACTAACGCACTTAAGCGAGAGAAACGCGGTTTTAAGAAAAGGTCTTAAATGCAAGTGCACTAACATAAAATTGCGCCTTTCCAGGCTCAGAGCCGAGCAGCCGTATACGCATATTACTGGGACCCAAGAAAGCAGAAATTATTCATAGGATCTTTAGTTCTAGTTAATATAATACTTCTAATTGTCTTTGCGGGAATCTTACAGACTATTTGATCGAATTTTTATTATTATCTCTATTTTTTTCTTTAAATTTTTAGAATTGTGTTAATCAGTTTACTCGCTGTTTGTATTTTTCCTTATATAGTGTTTTTAGATTTGAAAATTAATTTGTAATGAAATAAAAGGATAACCTTTTTTAACGAAATTAGAGAAATAATAATCAAGTGGATTTTATTAAAAGTTAATGAGGTAAATGACATGGATTTAAACATTAATTCGACTTTAAAATTAATTAATGGAATAGAGATTCCTATATTAGGATTAGGTACTTGGATGCTTACTGGAAACGGTGCTTATCAATCTGTAAAGTGGGCCCTTGAATCTGGGTATAGACTCATTGACACGGCGACGATATACGGTAATGAAAGAAAAGTTGGTCAAGCAATTAACGATAGCGGTATTCCAAGAGAAGAAATATTCGTTACGACTAAGGTTTGGAACGACGATCAAGGATATGACAATACTATTTCTGCTTTTGAAAAAAGTCTCAAAAGATTAAAACTATCATATATTGATCTATATCTTATTCATTGGCCTGTTACTGGTCTCCGAAGAGAAACTTGGAAGGCTCTTGAAAAAATTTACGAAGATGGTAAAACTCGAGCAATTGGAGTAAGTAATTATACAATTAACCATTTAATAGAACTTCTTTATACTACTTCAAACATTCCTACCGTAAATCAAGTTGAATTTTCGCCGTTCTTATTTCAAAAAGATTTGTTGGAGTATTGTAATTCTCGTAATATAATTTTAGAAGCTTATTGTCCCTTAACTCGAGCGAGAAAATTAGATCATCCGTTATTAAAGACAATAGGAAAAAAGCACGATAAAAGTCCGGCTCAAGTGCTAATTCGCTGGGGGTTACAACACGGTCTTATTGAAATACCAAAATCATCCCTAAAGGAACATATTCATGAAAACGCAAATGTTTTTGATATTAAATTAGACGACGATGACATGAATTCCCTCGATATTTTAAACGAGGATTTTCGCGTGGCTGACGATCCAAATACATGGGAATGAGAATCTTTTTTTTTAGAGTGAATTTTCACAACAATAACATACGAGAGTTTTAAACCCATCCTACACCCATAAGCAACCCTTTATAATCAACAATCTCCACTTTAGATAGACCCGCATTAATTAGTTCGTCTTTAAGCGATATACTCGAAAAAATTCGATTTTCAATAGACGGCCGATACATGGCAAGACCTTAATCTCTAAGGATTTTTAAAATGTTCTCGATTAATTATCTTGATTACAAATCTAGTTAATGGCGTAGAGTCAATCAGTATATCATTCTGATTAAAATTTAATTTTCAAAAAAAATGGAGAAAAAATGATGTTTAAATCTTTAATAGAGGCATAACAAAAGCTCTGTAGAAAGCAATATAAGTGCAAAAATATGTTCAAATCACTGGTTATTCTAAATAAAAGCGGGATTCCATTAATTAGATTAGGAGATGAGTTTGTAATAGAGAATGACCTAGAAGGATGTTTTTTATCTGTCGTTACAATGCTTACGAAAGAGTATTTTAACTCTGAATTAAATCAAATAATGACAAGTAAGAACCGCATATTAATAAAAAGGTCAAATAATTGCATAGGATATGTCGTTTTGAATGGAACAGATAAAATCGGTATTAGTATTGCAATTAAAGAATTATCACGGTTGTTAAATCACATTGAATCTGTCTTTTTTAAAGATAAAACCATATATAACCCTTCAAATGAGATACGAACGATCTTAACTCAAAATTTAAGTAATTTTGTTGAGGAAGTGTGTTAATAGATACTGTTAATTATTTTTTTAAGTTAAAAAAATCGACGGAAAGTCCATAAAAGGCTCTAAATAAGGTCCAAAATCTAAAAAGAAGTAATCATCTTGGAATACTCGAAAAAAAGGATTAAGTCTTCATTTTATAGGCGAATAAAACTAATACAAAATTTTACAAACAAACAATAATTGAAAATAGTATGAATACTATAGTAGTGTTTTATTCCAGGAAAGGGACGACAAAAAAGGTAGGAGAATTAATCGCCAAGGAATTAAATTGTGATGTCGAAGAAATTTTTAATACTAAAAAAAGAACGGGACTTATAGGTTGGCTAAAAAGTGGTAGAGACGCCATGAGAGGAAGTTTAACCACCCTTGAAAAAATTGATAAAGATGTAGGCTCTTACGATTTAATTATTATCGGAACTCCAATTTGGTCTCGTCGAATGTCAACACCTATTAAAACGTTCATTTCTGAAAATAAGAGCAAGTTTAAAAGTGTAGCATTTTTCGCCACTGAGGGGAGTAAAGGTGGACCTCAAGCATTTGAAGGAATGACTGAATTATGCGGCAAAGAACCTAAATCCACGCTTGAAATTAATAAGAAGGACATGAAAAAAGGAGTATATGTAGAGAAAGTTAATGAATTTGTTCAAAAACTTCGATGAAGTGTTCATTCAGTTTTCCCTTTTTTTTTATAAAGTTTCAAAAAATTTTCTCTCTCATCTAATATAAATTCTCTAAATACTAACAATTCTTGGTGCGATATATATGAAATTAACACAAAATCAAGATCTAGAATGGAAAAATGATTGGAAAACTATCACAGAAATTTTTAAAACTATTGATAGACTGAAAACTCAATTTAAACAACTTGATGTGTCGTATTTGCGTGAAGTCCAGCAAAAAATCCTTGTTTTAAACTTAGAGAAATACGCCTGGTCCTTACAAAATTATATAATTGAGAAATACTCTCGAGAAAAAATTTAATTTTTTTTTTCTTAACATCTTTTATATAAAATTAATCAATATTGAAGAAGAATTGGATTTTCTTCAGAAATTGTAGAAGCATCCGAAACTCAACCTACATCTGCATTATTCGGCATTCAATTACATTCTGGATTAATTCATGCCATTTTCTTGGGTATTGGTCTCCTTGCTTTTTGGTAATTCTATGACATTACTCCAGAAAAATCTAAAGAAATTAAGGAAAAACTGAAAGAACTAGGCTTTTAAGGTTTAAGTTATAAAATATTATAAAATAAAAAACGTTTTTATATAGTGATTAGAATGCGGATATTAAAAGGAAGAATTATTGACGGAACGGGAAGTGGTCCTATAGACAAAGGTCTTGTTATGGTTGAAGGTAATAAAATTGAACAGGTCTGTAAAGAGAATGAATTCACAATTCCTGATAAAGCAGAAATCATAGAAATAAAGAACGGTAGCATAATGCCGGGCTTTATCGAACAACACGTGCATTTAGGTATAGGTACAGTAGACGTACAAAAAATGTTTGAGATTACGATACAAGAGAGGACCTGTCAAGCGATCTACGACATGCAGAAATTAATCGAAGCGGGTTTTACGAGTGTCCGAGAACCTGGAGGTTTTGCGTACTTATTGAAAGAACCAATTGACAAAGGGCTAATAAAGGGCACTAGAATTTGTTCTGCCGATGGAATCACTCAGACTGGAGGCCACTTAGATATTTATCAAAAATATCCTCGAGAATGGCTTGAACAAGGTGCGAGTAGTGGGGGGCTAATTTTTGCAGATGGAAAAGAAGAAGTCCGAAAAGCCTCGCGAAAATCGTTTCGAAACGGATCTGAATTTCTCAAAATCTTTACTACCGGAGGAATTACATCACAAGGAGATATAAATACAGATTGTCAATATAGTTTAGAAGAAATCAAAACTTTTGTTGAAGAAGCGAAAATGCATAATACTTATGTATCTGCTCATGCCCAAGGAACCGCAGGGATTAAAAACGCCTTGTTGGAAAAATCAAAAAGCACATTCAATAACATTACTGAAGTAAAATCTTTTTTTTTTTTCTTTTCTCCCTACCATTTTTTTTAGAATTTTGAAATAGTTAACAATCTCGATAGAAACTATCGAACCTCAAAAAATTCATCCTCTTACTGCATTAAAGAGTGCTTCTACATTTTTTGGAGGGATATCTGGAAGAATTGCTTCGTGGCTGGGTGAAACAATTAAACCTGTTGGGAAAATGCTTATTAGCTCGAGTACCTGTTTCCTAACTTGGTCAGGATTTCCAAACACCAACAATTCTTGAGCATCTACACCCCCACAAAACGAAACTTTATCCCCAAAAGATCTTTTTAACCTATAGGGTTCCATTTTTGAAGCTAGAGCTTGGATTGGATGGATGGCATCGACTCCAATCTTAATTAATTCAGAAATCGTTTCAAATACTGAACCACAAGAATGGTAAATAACTTTTAATCCATAACTTTTAGCTTGATCAACTAGTTTTTTTGCGCCTGGCATTGCGAAAGTTCTTATATTCTCTGGAGAGAGCATAAGCCTTTTTTGGCCTCCAAAGTCGTTTCCAATAAGAACTGCATCGACCATTTTTCTCGTTGCTTCGTAAAAAATCTTGTTAGCTTTTAGATAGAAATCAACGATTCTCTCGTGAACTGCATTAAATATGTCTGGATGCCGAAGCATTTTAACGAAAGCTTTTTCCATTCCAAAAGCCGAATAAATATCTTGGAAATGTGTTGACCAAAGAACCCCCATTACTGCATAATCGTCAGGTACAGCTTCTACCACTTCTCTACATGCTTCTGGATCCATGTGTTCGGTAGGATCGGGCCAATCAAAAGCGTTAATGTCGTCCTTAAGAGAATCAACATAGTCTTCGAGAAGAGTCATGTAAAAAAGACCGAATACCACGTGTTCCATGCGAAATTTAGCAACGACTGCAACGAGAATGATTATACCTACATACATGATGGTCCAGTTAATCTGAGGACCAATAATGTCAATAAGATTCACATTATTATAAACAATGAAATGCTCATACCATCCGTATAACATAGAATAAACAGTTGCAGCAATAAAAACTCTGATCAAACATTTTTTATATATCTCTTTATCTCTATCAATAGTGATTGAGCGTTTTAAAAAGATGTGTATAAATTGTCTCATGATGATTGATTATCTTGATTCGTTTCTTTTTATTCATTTATTAATTTCCACTCGTTTTTGGCGAGTAGAACTATGATATAAATGTATGATATGGTTGGAATCGTCGTGAGACAGATAATTGCTAATAAATCCGTCCCCAAAGCACCAGCAATAATCGCTAAGAAGAATGGTTCCCAGATTAATGCTGCAATCCGCCCAGCTTTTGCACTTTTATATGAAGTTATGTAATAAAGAATAATCACCGCATATCCTGGAATGTAATAGAAAGGAACATAGGGCCAAAATGGAATTGCCCAACCCAGTCCACCTAACACTCTATAAGAAGCTATAGTGCTATCCCACCAATTTCCTGCAGGAAAAGGATATTCTCCCTTGTCCACCCACTTGCAAAACCAAAAGATTACGTCTTCAAACACTGCCATGTAAAACCAGCCCATTATCGTTTGTTCAACGCTACCCCGCGTTGCTAATGCTACTACAAGGATCACGCATATGTACATTATTGCCCAGTTTACTACAACACTGCCTAAAACATCTACTAATCTGATATAATTCAAAACTATGAAATATTCGTAAATTCCATAAATTACAGAATAGATACTTGCAGCGACAAATCCTCGCAATACGATTTTTTTATGCGCTCTATCATCCTTGTTTATAGTTATAGGACGCTTCAAGAAAAGCTCTTTAATTTTTTTTTTTAGCATTAACTTTATTTTCCCACAATTAGGTTTAATCCAGTTAGTAATTGGAATTTTTTAATATTCTTTAATTTATTCAATTGCATATAACTTTACTCTTCTGCCATATTTACTTGTTTTAGTCCTGATTTTAGTTTTAAAAACTATTTGAAAATTTGTAGTTTTATAATAGAAGAAAACGACAATTTATTAGGTTCATGCTCTGCTTTGTTGGTAAATAGGATAACTTAATAAATAATTGTAAATATTTAGTTTTTTGATCTAATCTCTAATCAAAATTATTAATCGTTAAAAGCAATATACAATTATAAATTTTTCGATTTTTAAAATAAAATGAAGCAACTACGTTCTAATTTTTATTTTATTACGCTATTTCTCTCATCATGACCTAAAAACGATCCTATTATCCACTAAGATAAAAAGTCAAATTAATGGCGGAAATCAAGACCGGAAACATTAGTTCATTTGCAGGTAAGTACAGGGGGCGGTTTTCTTTTTTTTAGACCTAATAATATCAAAACTTCGGTGGTATCGCCTTTAAGCAACGGGAGAATGACCTCTTCGTAATTAACACCATTCCTTTTACACGTCTGATAAAGTGACATGTGATTTGAATAAATTTTCATGACCTCGGGGCTTATAAAATTACCCGAGATCTTTCGTTGGACAACGAAAGGGCGAATCGCTCGCTCTGCCTCGTTATTATCCGGCATGACCCCCGGATGTTCTAAGTAGGTAAACAAGCACGGACCGTACTTTTCAAAACGCTTTATTATTCGCTCTATATCTGCATTAGCAGGACCCTCGTCTTTAACCTCTTTAATGAGAGCTTTCAACCTTAATTCTGCTTCGGCGATGCTTATTCGTTTTTTAATCGGAGCATGCACGCTCATGTCGTTCCCGTCCTTTTTCCAAGCCTGCTTAAAAAAATCAAGAAGGGCCATCAGCTGGCGGCTGCTTTTATTGCATTGAACGATTAATTCCTCTAATTCCCCTCGCTGCTCTTCTGTTAAAGGCTCAGGTTGCTTTTCAGGACGGCCTCTTTTCTTAAGCTTGGTATTGTCTCCATCGTTCTCTTGAACTTGTAAGTCATCGTCGTTTTTGAGTTTCTTTGCCGCTTTATCGCGCTTTTCTAATTCCTTTAGATTGATTTTCCTTAATTCCCTTACTAAATGTTCCAGGCATTTCTGCTGCTCGACATCTAACTTATTATACGCACTCCAAAAGTCTGATAACAAGATGCCCTTATACTCGTGAAAAATATCTTTCACAGTATCACTACCGCGACTTTCAGAGGGCAAGTAGAGAATGACCTCCGCAGCAACTATTACCCAGAGCCACCAATTTTTACCGTCCATCGGAAGCCCTGTTTCATCAACGTGGGCAAAAGAAGATTGACCGATTGCGGCAAGGAAAGCGTCATAAACCTCCCACATCTCGGACTCGTATTTTTTAATCCAATCTATAAACGCTTTAACGGTGGGAACGCATTCTTTCGTGTGAATTATTCGGTTCATGGTGGTCCTAATGCCTTGCCACGAACCACCTCGCTCTAAACGCTCGTATAACACAAAGGCAATCATGCCAATGTCATAGCGAGCATTATTTAGCTTTCCGAAATATTTTGAAACTATTTTCCGACAGTGGGGACACTTATAGCGATATATCACGTGTTTTATATAAACTAACCTCAAACCCCTTTTTAGCTTCTCGAGATCTCGAATGTAATGGTCGTGATGATCAAACGGCTTGACATTTATTAGCGACTTTTTACATTTCGGACAAGACTCTAAATAATGCCTTCGAGTATAATCTATCTCCTTAGGACCGGGATTTCTTAATCCCCCACCATTCGCTCCTTTCGGCTTACCTGTCCTTTTATTCCCGGAAGCATTTGAAACATCCCGATGTTTTCCGGCATCTGACCGTTTTTTTCTCTTTTTCTTGGCGGCTTCCTGCAGGTGCTTATTCTCTTTTTGATATTTTTCAAGATTCTCCTTTAACTTTTCACGTTTACTTTTCGTCTTAAAATTCTCTTGCTTGAGTCTAAAATTCTCGGCTTCAAGTTCCTTTATACGGTCAGATTCCTTATTTTTCCTGATTTCTCTGTAAATTATAATACTTATGAAAAAAAACACTGCAAAAAATAAAATTTTTTATAATTTATTATTGAAAGAACAAGAGATGAATTGGCAATTTGAACTCGTTAGAATTAACCTTATCAGCGATAAATGGAATTCCAGAGAAGATTCCTTTCAATCCTTACAGCATAAATATGGCAGCAACCCTCTTGAATGTAGATTATAATCCATTTTCTGACTAGATAGCAAGACAGCTCTTATCCCAATAGAACAAAAAAAGCCTATTTTAAATAATCTAAATACTTTCTTTGCTCCTTGATTGATAAGATCTCATCAAAAATCTTTTCAGCCTTTTCGAAGCTTCCTACATTTGGATCCACGGCCAAACATGTAATCGCTTGTTCTTTTGATTTATTCATGATCGCTTCTATACATAAATCTTGGACTGATGCTTCTATTCTCAAGAGGGCGGCAATTCCCTTTGGTAAATTTCCTACTTTTACGCCATGTACCCCATCCTTATTTACTGTAACTGACGTTTCAAGAACTAAATCTTGCGGTAAATTATCTACAATTCCATCATTTGGGATATTAACAGCAGGTTCATAGGAGTTTTTATCTTCTACTATTGCTTCAATTATTGGAATTGCCCTTTCTCCTCCTCCACCTAAACCCTGGTATTGCAATATTCCTTTTCGAGGATATCTTCCCTTTTGGAGCTTTTTATGGTATCTTTGTAATAAAACGTTTAATGCTTCACTCCCTTGACCCGATCCATAAACCCAATCATCACTATCTTGAGTCTTGGTGAATTCCGCTCCAAATTGTAAATATTCCCCAAGATGATTATCTCCTACATAAGGAAACCAATCAAATCGCTTGTAAACCTCAAACGTGAGTCTTGAAAATGCAAATCTATCTTCATTCTTCTCAAAAAAATCTATCGCTCTTTTATTAAATTCAGGCATGAGATCTTTACCAGTTTTAAGATTTTCAAGACCTATTAAAAAACCAAAATGATTGAGACCACAGCATTTCATTTTGAGGTTTCTATCAGTAGCCTTCAAACGATTATCTTTTTCCTTTCCTTCCAAATCGTCCAGATTCCCCGTATGAAAGAGATCATCGAACATTTTTGGAAGATAATCATGCATGAACCCAATTTGATGGCACAATCCGATCCATTTTAATTTTTCAACACTGCGTTTAATTGCTAAACACACTCTAGACATTGGATTGGAAAAGTTTATGAAAAAAGCGTTAGGACATATTTTCTCCGCATCATTAACAATATCTATTATAGGAGGGATAATTCGCATGGCATGTAAACTCCCCCCAGGTCCTCCACACTCACCCAAAACATGATTAACACCGTGTTTTCGAGGGATATCATAATCTTGGATCCATAATTTACATCTATCGCCCACTTCTATGGAGCTTATTATGAAGTCAGCGTCCTTAAAGGCAGAAGATCTATTGATTTCTCTTTCTATTGTGAACTTATCACCTAATATTTTATTTTCAGCCTGAACAATATCAAATATGATTTCTAATTTTTCTTTATTCACATCATGTAAAACTACGGTTGATCCTTCTAAAATCTTGCTATATGCTATGTCTATAAGCATTGCTGGACCAAATGATGCACTACCAGCCCCAACTAAAACTAATTTTTTTCCATGACTCATGATTCATTAACCTTGTTTTGAAATTAATATTAATAATATAATTATTAAAAAAAAGATATTTTTTTAACAGTTCGTAGAAAAATCTTCCACTTTAATTGATACGAGATTTTAAACAACTTATTCATAGATTAAATCGAATTAATCATTTGATGATTATTATATCATAACTATATTAAGCATTAAAACTATACTTAATTAATCATGCCGATTATGGGAATAAACTTAGAAAAGTGCTCTAATTGTAAGCAATGCATGAGAGATTGTGTTGCTAGAAATTTTAGTTTGGATGAAACACGACAGCAAATAATCTTTGATAGTTCGAGACGTTGTATATCATGTGGACATTGTATTGCGGTTTGTCCAGAAAATGCGATAGAATATGAACATATGGGAGATGAGCCTTTAGATTTTAAATTAAACCGAGATCCGAATGAATTAATTTCTTATGATGTGATGCTTGAGTTTTTACATATAAAAAGATCAATTAGACAATATAAACATAAAAAGGTTCCAAAAGAAATTATTGAGAAAGTTATCAATTCAATGAGTTATGCTCCAACGGGGGCAAACATGCGGAACTTGAAGTGTCTGGTATTATCTGATGAGGTAAAAATAAAATTATTATCAGATTCAATTGTAGATGCAATAATATCAGGAGAGGACGATAGGAGGTTGACAAGAATGAGAGACGAAGGCATGGATCCAATATTTTATAAAGCCCCTCATGTGCTAATTATTTATTCGAAAAATCCTTGGGATACCAGAAATTCTACAATAGTCATTACTTATGCCATGTTAAGTGCTCAAACTTTAGGATTGGGAAGTTGCTGGATAGGATATGCCCACGGAATTCTGATGGAACGTTCAGAAATACGTACAAAATATACTGGTATACAAACTTATGTGTTAGGTGTTATGATACTCGGATACCCATCAGTGAAATATTACCGATCAGTCCCACGTCCACTATTAGAAGTTAAAGGAATTTTTGATTAAATAGATGGCATTTACTTTCAACTAAGAATTGTACCAATATTTTTACTAATTTTGATCATTCTTTTCAGTTTTTTTAACAAGCTTAACTTTTTTGGAAGTGGATTAACCTTATATAATTCAAAATTACGGATTAATGGAGTATTGGTAGAATTAATTATTTTTAAACGAACTTGTGATACTTCAATTGATGATATCAACTCGATCCTTTTATGACCAACAGAGCTTCCTTTACATAACACTTTCCACTCATTATTGATCTTTCCTTCAATTATATAATCTCTGATTCTTTCACCATGTTCAATCTCCTCTTGTATTACTATTTGGTTTATAGTCTCTTGTTTACCAAGAGTAATTTGTAATTCTTGACCTTTTCCTTTAGTCCTTGCCAATGGTTTGGCAAATCTCTCTTTTATTTCTTTTCCAAATTTTAAAAATTCTTGCTTGTCCTTTTCTGGGACAAGTCCTCTATTATCAATAACCATCCCCAATAATAAATTTGTATTCCGTCCGACTGAAGTATAGTATGCTCTTACAAGTTCAGCTGAGGATTTCACAAGATCATCTTGATTTTCATACCAAAACCATTGTAATTGACGGTTAGGGGTGTCTGTTTCTGCAGGCATCCATGTATTCCCATCGGGATCACCCCCCATGTTTTCAACTTCTTTTGTACCATCATAGTGCCCAACATCGCTAATTGTACTCCAACATGGATATGGGGCAACACCTTTTTCATTTCCTACCCAACGTAGGTTTGACGGATGATCACTTGGACCTTGAAAACATACAGCTTTAGGTTGATATTTTTTTAACAAGCTGGCAATATCAGGACCGCCTTTAATATTTCCTCCATCAAACCAAATCTCAAAAATATCTCCATATTGAGTCCATAATTCAGTAACTTGTTTTTCTACAAGATCACAATATGAATTAAATTTTTCCGTCCCAATTTCGGGAGTTTGGTTCCCGGGCTGATCAAATAATTCATGAGCGTTACAAATAGTACTATAATATAATCCCGGGCGTAATCCAAATTTTTTACAGGATTCGATGAATTCTCCTACTATATCCCCTTTTCCATCTTTATAAGGAGTATTTTTTATGGAATAATCATAATCTTTTGTAGGCCATAAGCAAAAGCCGGAACAATGGTTTGCCACTAATACTGCATATTTTGCGCCCATTTTACTCGCTGTTTCCATCCACTGATCAGTATCTAAATTGGAAGGATTAAACACATTAGGTGTTGGAGTATAGCCCCATTATTTTCGGAATCGAAACTGTTCGAAGACTTGTAAATCAAAGTGAATTATTACGCCTATTTCACATTCAGCCCATTCAACTTGTTCTGGAGTTGGTGTTATATTCGTCATTTTTATTTCCTTTTGAACATATCTTAAGTTTAGATTATTGACTAAAATATTTAATAACATTAAAATTTTCGAAAAAAATTGAATACATAGCAATAAATATTCTTTTCAACTTCTTATAAATATGGAAGATCAAAAAACAGATGAAGAACAAGCAAATTCTTCAGAGGAAGTTTATTATCCAAACTTAATTTCATGTTCTAAATGTAATAAAGAGATTTCAAAGGGAGAACCCTACATTAAATTAATAATAACTGAAGAAATCTTCTGTTCAGAGTGTGATGAAGGGCTATTTGAAGGAAATAATTTTGTTGCTCTTAAATAAAGAGATAATTTTTAACCTGTTCTTTGGTGATACCTATATTTTCCTTATAACGCATTAAATTATTAGTAGTTCATTGTTTGTGTTTTTCTTTCGGTAATCTAAATCTTCACTCCTTTGGTAAAGGTTCAATTCTAATTGAAAATGCATACGAATCGTTCAGATTGTTTGGTATCGAAACTTTTAAGTTATTGTTATCTTGTTGCCACGACAATTCTCTATCATGACCTAATAGTTCTATTTTTGAACCTTCTTCAATGTTAAGGGATTTTATGGTGATAATATCTCCTTCTGGCTTCCCTAACAAGATGGCATAAAGAATATTCTCTTTTTTAGTAAATCGCATATCAATCCCATCAGAATTTTTTCCTTCTGCACGTTTCCAAGGGCGAGTTCCAAAAATTGCATCTCCATTCACATCTAGCCATTTCCCAAATTCTAAAAGAATATCTCGCTGAATTTCCGGAATTGAGCCGTCTGCTTTTGGACCTACATTCAAGAGTAAATTTCCATTCTTGCTTACAATATCCACAAAGAGATGTATTAACTCTTTCACAGAGATTTGGTCTTCGACTTTCTCAAATTTGTTATATCCATAAACTCCTGCCATGCCCCGATTGGTTTCCCATTTTCGTTTTAAAATGAAGTTAAATGAGGTATATTCAGGTGTTAAAAAATCAACGGGAAGATTTAAGAGATCTGATGGCGGAGCTTTTTCTGCTTTTTGATATTTTCGGATAATTCTGTTAAAAATCCATCTCACAGGAGGAAAACTTAAAGCTATCCTCATCCATTTTTTTATTTGAAACCAACGATCATTAATCACGCCATCCGGAGTATTGTTATAAAAATGAGAAAAAATTTCATATATATTCGCTCTATCAGGAAAACCAATGTCACTCCATAGTATTTTTGGCTTGTACTTATCAATCAGTTCAAGCCAATGACTTGTTGCATATTCTGCATATTTTTTACTTGTTTTTCTATTTAATAAATCAAGCGCAAGGTTTTTCGCTTTCTCATGCTTAATTGACCAGTCATAAATTCCTGAGTAGTAAAATCCCATTTCCATGTCCCTACTCTTTACCGCAGCAGTGAGTTCACCCACGATATCTCTAGATGCCATGTAAGTTTCTTTTTTATAATTAGGATGATCGCTTGGCCAAAGTAGGAATCCATCATGGTGTTTCGAGGTAAGTACCACATACCTTGCATGTACTTTTTTAAAAAATTCTGCCATTTCTTCAGGATTCCATTTTTTAATCTCTTCATTAAAAATCTGGACGAAATTATCATAAGAGTAATCTTTTCCATATGTTTCCTCGTGATATTTTCTAATATCACCGTCAACGAACTTGATATAGTCCAGATACCATTCGCCATACGCGGGCACGGAATATATGCCCCAGTGAATAAAAATGCCAAACTTTGCATCATGAAACCAGTCTGGTACTTGATGCTTTTTCAATGATTCGAAATTAGGTTTGTAATCCATATTTTCTCATTTCTCATCCAGAGCTTTTCTTAATTCAAACTTATTTTTAAAGAGATTGCAGGAGATTCCTCAATGTTATCAGGTAAATTGACAATTAAATTTTCATTTTCAATACGCCAGTTTAAATCATTAGTATTTCCAAGTAAACCTACTTTAGAGATATTCTTGAGATTAAGATCTTTTATATTAATCTCTGTTTCTTTAGGCTTGCCCAATAAGATCGCATAAAGAGCATCATTTTTATACGTGAATCTAATAGAAATACCATCGGAAGTGCTACCCTCCGGACGTTCCCACGGTCTAGTTCCAAAGATCGCATCTCCATTCACGTCTAGCCATTTTCCAAATCCTAAGAGTTTTTTCTGTTGAATTTCTGGAATTGAACCATCTGCTTTTGGACCTATATTCAAGAGTAAATTACCATTTTTACTTACCATATCAATAAACATGTGCACTAATTCTTCCACTGACACGTAATCTTCTTCTGTTTCAAATTGATTGTAACCATAAGACCAGCCGATCCCTCGAGTACACTCCCATTTTTTCTTAGGAATAAAGTTAAATACTTTATATTCTGGAGTAAAAAAATCCGAGTGAAAATTAAGAAGATCTTCTGGCATCTCTTTTTCTGCTTGTTGATATTTTCTTGCAATCCGATTAAAAATCCATTTTGTTATGGGGAATCGTAATAAAATACGCATCCATTTGCGAATCTGGGAAAATCGATCATCTATAACTCCATCAGCATGCTTATTGTAAAAATAAGCGAAAAGTTCCCATAAATCTCCTTTATGATGGATGGGCATTCCTATATCATTCCAGAGAATTAATGGGTCATATTTATCAATTAGCTCATACCAATGATTAAAGGAGTACTTCGCATATTCCTTCCCTTGACTCCTTATAACTAAATCTTCAGCGAAATTTGATGCTTTCACATGTTTAAATGTCCAATCAAAAATCCCAGAATAATATATGCCCCAAATAAGTCCCTTTTTCTTTATAGCATTGGATAACTCCCCCACGATATCTCTTGATGCCATGTAATTTTCTATTTTCGGATTTTGATACTTACTTGGCCATAAAAGGAAACCATCGTGGTGTTTCGATACCAATACAACATATTTAGCTCCAGCTTTTTTAAAGAGGTCTGCCCATTCATCTGGGTTCCATTTCTTTATCTCTTCGTTAAACATTTTCGCAAAATCATAATAGTTAAAATCTTCACCATAGGTTTCGTTATGATATTTTAAAGTTTGCCCCTTATCATTCTGAGGAAATCGCAGGTTATCCAAGTACCATTCGGCATAGGTGTGCTTTGGAGCAAAAGCAGGGACGGAATAAAGACCCCAATGGATGAAGATTCCAAATTTTGCATCGTGGAACCATTCAGGAACTTCATGCTTCTTTATTGATTCAAAGGTTGGCTTAAATTTCAATTCTGTCATGAAAATTCTTAAACCCTAATATGTTACTATAATCTTACTATATATGCTAAATTATCCAAATGAAGTTTGGTTTCAAAACAAATCTTAAAAAAAAAAATTATAAGTATAAGCCCAACATGCTTGAGCTGATTATCGCCCCAACTATGAAAAACGCAATTACCAACACCATGGCTATGATGGAAACGATATATGCGAGCTTGTTGTAATTATTCTCTGATTCCGTCTTTTTTGCATTTCTCGCAATGCCAAAAGTAATAAACGCAATTGGCATGACTATTATTGAACACAGAGCAAATAATGACAATTTGAATGCTAATTTCGATTCTTTCAATTCATCATGCTTTATCTCACCTTTCTCAATTATATCAAGCCATTCTACGTTGTAAAACGCCTCGTCTACGTTTAAAGCCCCCTTCAACCACCATTTTACCCTTTCTTCTGTTGATTCTTTTCTAGCAGGAATTAAATTATAGGCAATCGTTCCAATGCACCACTCAAGAGAACCAACATACCTTGCTTTTTCCCAAGCTCGCATGATGAAATGAAAGACCAAAATAGAAATCACCATGGTTAAAAAAGTTCCACCCCAATCCAATTTTGCATAGGGAACGCCAGTTATTAACAATGAGGTAAGGAAGTGCACGATGTAAAATACCCATTGTATTGCATAAATTGTAAAAGCGATAAAACCAAAACGCCTGATAAAAGTAGTTTTTTCAGCAAATGCTTTTGCCTTGCCTCGAAATTCAACTAAGCGGAGCATTATCATGATGGCTATTATAGCAAACCCATTCAGACTTAGATATTGCCATATCCACGCAAATGGAGGGACAACAACATGCGGATAATCGGGATTCCAATGTCTATGATAACTAATCAATTGATATAGCTGTGCTGCCTTGTCAAATCCTTGAGTATCCATGACCCCCAATATCACGACAATAACGCCGATAGAACCAACTATGAACATTAATAATCCAACATAAAGCATTCTCTTCGGAAAGGTGGCGGGAACTTCTTCACGTGGTTGAGAAATTACGATCCCAATTATGCTTCCAATATAGGAAGTCGCCAAATAGGGAAACATGGGTTCCATTGGTGCAGCTAACATCGAAAGAAATGGACTCACTAGAATATAGAGTGGATTCGCTTGTCCAAGGATTGGTTGATAAACCTCCGCACCAAATTCGTCAATCCCAAAAGGATATCCGGGAACGATGAACGCAACTCCATCCCAGACTAGTTGAGTCAAGCATATTATGATAACGGAAAGGACAGCATATATCTTTATCAACTTTGTTGTATTTTTCCAATTCCCATTTCGTGAGAGAATGCCTTGCGTGATACCGTTTAATATTACGCCCCACGCAACAGCGTGAATCGCTTCAAAGGTGTTAAAGCGCCAAAGCATTCGTGCCCATGCTGTATTGCTTGGATCGTCTAAATTCTCGAAGAAACTACCAAGCGCGCCAATATAGCCAATTGTTGATTCAGTTAACATGGCAAAAATCAAGAGAATTATGCCCCCCACAACTTGCCGAATAACCAAATCTTTCACGGATTTTCCACGTTGTAAGTGTTTATACATGCTTACCATGTTTCCAACAGAGGAAATCATTAAAAATAGCCCAGCAAGCCCTCCAAGATAAGGTAATATGATTAATGCTAGAATATTAAGTAGAGGAACATTATTAATATTCGCCAACAAGGGATCTATGGCTAAGATGCTGCTTACCATGTGCAAGCATAGCATTATAAATATCGCAACGCCTCTTAAGAAATCTATAGATGCAAACCTGCTTTTCAATTTAACCATTTATTTTTTCACATTCATCATTTTTTAAATCTATTAAGAACAAAAATAAGAATATTTTAAAAACTTTACCAAAAAATCGAAAAATCGTCTTGTGTGAATAGCAAAAAAATGGAAACAAGACTTATTTGTAATACCCGAGTTCTTTATTAGTTATATCTTCGTAGTAATCGAAGAATTTATCTTCAAGGTATTTGAACTCGAACTTATCATCAAGATGTTTAAATTTCTCCTTTATTTTAGCAATTTTCAACCATAAAATTTCTGCTTTTATTCGGTCTTCTTCTGCTTGTTTTTGCAAATGTGGAGGTAATTTATAATCGTTCATTTCTGTGATTAACTCTAGCTCTCTTTCCCTA
Source organism: Promethearchaeota archaeon (assembly GCA_030620005.1). The sequence continues at coordinate 28,132 of JAUXAJ010000010.1, forward strand.
TATTGTTCAAGATATAGCAAGAACTGATAATCTTCTTCCGAAAATTGGTTGAGATCGTTCATTTCTGAAAGTTTGAAGAGTTTGTCGATTTCCAAGATAAATGTCATATACCCTCCTGATATATACACTCTTGGTCTTTTTCCTTTCTCCATTTAATCAAAATCCGATTTTATTTTTTCCTATATTTCATTTATCTTATCTACTACTAATAATTAAGTAAAAAAGTATTTGAATTTTTTATTTTTAAATTTTACTTCTTGGCCGGCTTCTCAATATTTGCTTGAAATGAGCTTGACTCTCAAGACTCCAAATTCTAGGCGCTTGACCCCTGTTTAAAGCTAATTTCACGATCTTTCCATTCGCAATGTACTCAAGTTTTTCAGCTTTGCCTGCTTCGGTATTAGCAAATTTGGTTCTATGAGTACTTCCCTTTTTAGCCAATACCAGATCATTAAATGTACTATCAGATTTATGAAAGCCGATATGATGTATTTCTACATTAGGGTCATCCAAAAGGACAAGTTCCCCTGTAAAACCGTCAAAGAAATATTCCTTACCATTTAAAGAGTGCAATCCTTGTGAATAAGCCAAGCTCAACTTCATCCGAGCTTTCCAAGATTTACGATTCCATTTGGGAGGATAATTAGAAGCACTATCGCCATAAATTGATTTATCTTCGTATTGATTTTTGCTCTCTAAAGTTGGAAACTGTCTTATTAGTTCAGCTCTTCTAGCAACCGGATCATAAGCACCCAATGTAACGAGAATTTCTTTAGCACCTGCGGGATCAACAGGGGCCAGTTTTAGCTTTATTCTCTCGGCAAACAAATCCAAGTCATCTTGACTAAAGACGCGATAAATACTAGATTTATCATCATAACCATAATAACGAATCGAGCGAAATAAAGACTTTGAAACCCCGAAAAACTTTGCTAATTCTTTCATATTCGGTTTATCATACTTCCATCCCTCTGAAATCTTTAACACGCCTAATTTTTCACTCATTAAGCGTATTAATTCCATTTCTACTTTTTTAGGATTTTTTTCAGTGTAAAAAATTACATCTTTTGCATAAGCTAAGGCTTCTAAGATACTATTAATATAATTGATATCTTTTTTATCAAAAATGTTGTTACCTTTATTATCCTTTTTTTCAATATAATCTCTAACAGTTTCAAAAGTTTTTTTATCGCTTTTCAAGTTAGTTTTTAACCCTGTTCCAAAGACATGACCATATCCAAAAACTTTAGATGAGACTGAAGTTAAGCTGATATATTCTCCGAAATTATTCGATATTACTTGTTGAAGTGCTTTTCCCAAAAGCCACATTATTTTATCATTAACATCTTCATCCTCATAACGATTCAGCCCAATTTCGCTTGCATACAATTCTAGAAGTTGTAAAACTTTCATTCTATGCATCAGGCTAATCTTGGAGTCTTGAACATTAATAAAGTAATCAGTTAATTTATCTATAGGGAAATTTCTGATAGGGACAAGGGAATACTCTTTTCCATTAAGTTTTGCATTTTGGAATCTATGAGCAAATAAGTGTTTTCCAATTCTATAATAACCACTGCTAATAGCATTTATAAATTGAGCAGTTTTCAGAGACCATGAATAACCATCGCTTTTTCTATTAAAAATTGTTTCTATCAAGGAATTTTTAAGATTATAATGATCAATCTTATTCATTAAATCTGTTCTCGTAAGATAGGCAGCCTTACTTTTTCTTGAATATCCTTCATATTTAGTAATAATTCCGTTTTCAATCAATACTTCTCTAATAAAAGAAACAGGCATATCATCAATTAATAATTCCAAATGAGCAATGGCAATTGTTTTAATGAGAAATTTATTCAAATATTTGATGTTTTTCGGCATTCTTAGTGCTGGTGTAGGGTTTGCCCCAGCTGTGCTAGCTGGGATCAAGAGAAATGCATCGAGAAGATTTGTATTTCTGGAAACGTCAACATAATCTGAAATCTTGGCTTGTTCATCGCAAGTGACGCCAGCATGGAGATGGAAGTCTTGGGGTTCTAAGCCAAATTCCGGTGCCAATGCCACCTTTAGTGTGGCAATTGAAGCATCATAAGCGATATCGACAGAAACTTCTTTACCTGGACCTATGGTATTCATAGCAAGAACTGTAATGAATCTGGTAGGGTTGGGAATTTCATCGCCGCTTTCGGTGTGGAAGGTAGGATTTTCCGTGTTGGAGCCTTCAAGACTTTTCATCAGTGCTTGGATCTTGACTGCTAGCTTGTATGAATTTTTTAGGGATATTTTTCCCTTTGTTTTTGCATTAATGCGGAACGCGAAACCAATCTTGCCTATCGTTCCCATGATGTCTCTCTTGGTCATCTTATCGGCGTAAAAGAGCACTGTCGCGAGAACTGGCATGCTAACGATGCGATGTGCTGTGCTCTGGGCAGATGTAATACCTACTCAAGAAGTACTTCTCGGCATTAAATTAGGATTTACACTTCTTCCCATGATATTTCTAGCTATTTCTATTATACCCATTTATTTTCTTCCCTATCACGGCGAATATTACGAAGATTTGAGAGAAAAGGTAAAATTGAATTATGAAAATAAATTAGAAAAGAAAAATAAAGGAGCTAATTTAGAGGTTAATACCAATGAGTGAAAAAAAAATGTTTTAAAAATAAATGAATGAGTAAAAATTAGTTTAAAAAAAATATGAACAAAAATTATTTCTAAATTTTAAGCTTTACGGCTTTTATCCTTGCCGTGTTCCTCCCAATCATCAAATGCAGCATCTAATTTTTCTGCGATATTTGATTGCTGATTAAAAACAACCGATTTACTTTTCTCATAATATTTAGCATTGATCTCTTGGTTTTCAATCATTTCTTTTATGATACCTGTGATCAGTTTCTTGTTAGCTCCTCCGCATTCTTCGATGATCTCACTAAATTGAAGGCGAGGGTATTGTGCCCCTAAGGATAAAATGATCTTTTTAATCGAATTTCTTTCAGCCTCTAATTTTACCAAACAAAGATCACTTGAACCTGCACCGAAATTATTTGTTTGTCCCGTTACATACACGTTGTCCAAGGAGTCCACCTCTACACCATACCCACTATCATCAGCAACTCCGCCCCATGTGGTATTCCATAACTGAATACCTGAAGAATTATATTTTACCAAAATTATATCCCATAATCCCGCACCGGAATTATTTGTTTGTCCCGTTATATATATATTGCCCGAGAAATCCACCATCACATCGTTACCGTAATCATAATCAACTCCACCCCACGTGGTATTCCATAGCTGAGTACCCGAAGAATCATATTTTACTAAAAGCATGTCTGAATTTCCTGCACCGAAACTCTGTGTATATCCCGTTACATACACGTTGCCCGAGGAGTTCACCACCACATCGATACCGTAATCATTATCAACTCCGCCCCACGTGACGTTCCATAGCTGAATTCCTGAAGAATCGTATTTTACCAAAATCGTATCATTGCCACCCTTACCGTAACTATCTGTATGTCCCGAAACGTACACGTTACCTGACGAGCCTACCAACACATTCTGGCCATAATCACCACCACTTCCTCCCCACGTGATGTTCCATAGTTGATCACCTTCACTATTGGTTGATGATGCTGGATATGATTCATATAATTGTTCATCTTGTTCAAGCACGTAATTTTCAATCATATCAATATTTTCATCAACTATAATTTCCGTCACTCTCTGATTACTTAAAGTAGGGAGCATTATTAGAATCAGGGTTGAAATGAGTATTATTTTCTGAAAAAAATTCTTTATTTTCATTTTTTTTAATTTTAAATGAGTATTTCTCATCTTTTTGTCATTTGTGTTATAATTTTGATAAAAATCAATTATAATATAATAATAAGTATATATATATACTTATAAGTTGATAACTTTCCCAGCTTACATTAGTATTATTTTGCCTGATATCAATCGTCTCTCTTAGAAAAAAGCATAAATTAACAAATCCTTGACTTCTTTATTTTCCACTAATTTCGTCTTACCGTTCGAGACCAAGTGGTATCGAATTGTAGGAAATTTATCTCCCGTTTTTATTTGTTTATGGATTAAAATGTCGTAGTTTTCTACATCATGAGCTTCTTGATTGTCAATCTTGCTCAAGAACCCGAAGTCAGAGGAGTGAACATGATTCCACCAATTTCCCTTCCAAATCGTCCTTAACATCCTTTAACGAGATTTTCACTCGTCTATGAAATATTATCTTTTCTAATATTGAAAAATCATTATTCTCTTCGATAAAATATAGTAAATCTTCTCTTTCAATATTTGGAATGGCATCACTGGAATGAATGAAAGCCCGCCTTAACCAAGGATTTAGCTCGTTAAATTTTTCCTTAAATGATCTTAGCCAAGTTAAAGATTTGGCCTCACGAGCAGCTAATATTATTTTTCTCTTCACGAATTGCCGTTTTATTTGCTGCGGGTATTGTTGGAATCCCTTGCGTCGTGGTGATGATTGGTCGTAAAAAGGGTTTTAATCCTGAAAAAATAGTTTACCTTGCATTAAATTCATGTGTGTGGGGCCGCAAATAACGGGGAATAACTTTTTTTAAAAATTTATTAATGATAATTTGTATATTCTAAAACATTTAAATATTCAATTATTTCCTAGTAAGCATTTAACAAATTAGATTGAATTTGTCTCGCTCGAGGTTACAAAAGGTTATTTAATCAATTCTTTAATCGTAGAATAATTGGCTTTCTAGGTAATAATTCAATAATTATTTGATGTCTTATTATTACAAAATTAGTCAAATTTTTTTGTCCTTCTCGAGATAGAGTTAGTGCTTCAAATTTTCGATTATTCCACGAGTCTGGTAGCTTAAATTTCTTTTTTCCCCCCTTTTTCGAGTAAATATATATGTTTCCTTTAAGAGGAATGAATCGATCTGATTTATTGGCAATTAAAACATCGTTCCAGGTGATTTTAAGACGTCCAAATTTGCATTTTGCTAGGATATTGCTACTATACCTTATTTCGTACGATTTTAACCACGGTTTAAACGTTGCTCCAAGCATTTCATGTTTATTTAGAAAATGAGATAGGAGCACGCCTAAGTAGATCTTATCGACAATTCCTCCCCAATCCTCAGCAAAATCCTTGTATTTAATATCACGATGGATTGACCAGCCAAAACCTGCTTTATAATTTGAAAAAGATCGATAACCTCCCCCTGAGAGCTTTCCATGATATATTTGAAGCCAATAACGCCGACTAAAATGCCAGATTGCGCTAAATAATCCAGCAAATTCAGTGGGATGAAAGTAAAGACCTTCTGTAGAGACATCGATTCCTTTATCGTAAAAAAAACCAAGTATTGGTTTTAATCCACATTCTAATTCTTCAATTTCACTAACATAACCATCAGGTTCCCAACTTACATTAGTATTTCTCATGGCATCAATGTGAATCGCCTTTTTTATCGGTAATACGTTTAAAAATTCAGTTAATCTTCGAAAAATTGAACCACTTTCTACATCCTTAGTATGGGATATGTGATAAGACATTTCATTATTGTACTCTTCCCAATGAACGAGTTTTCCGTCTGGAAAAAGCGTGATTATTGAATCATCCCATTGAGAGGAATGTTTATAAGCGTCGTCTATATTAATGTGACAACTCACGAATGCGTTGAATTGTTCTTCTGCGCTTCTAAATAAATTCATGAATTCCTCTTTACTTCCTAAATCCTTGTTAAGACGATTTATTGCCGGATAATCAGTGTCGTGACCTTTATATTGCCAACCAACTAAAAAGGGAATTTGAGGGTAATTATTTGTTATGTTGGCAATGGCACGTATAATTTCAAACGCTTGTGTGAGAGTTGTGGCAAGCATGTTTGGTTTAGCTAGAAATATTTTATACCACATGTGATCATCGTGGATATGAATGGGAGGTGAAGGGAGTTGGCGGTTAAGCCAAAGAAAATAATCAGACTTATCTATGCGGTTATCGTTATTGTAATCGCTTAAAAACGCAATAGATACGCGTAATGAGTCTAATTTTCTACCCCGTGCATGAAGTTTGTTTTGATAAATTCCCATATTTAAAAATTTAGAGTGTTCTTTATTGGATATTACTTGTGTAAAAAGAGGAAATACCCGGAAGTTGCTATATATCGCAAAACAAAGAGATTTTCTGTCAAATGCACAACAATGTAATGTTGGCTTGGCGGAACCGTCAATCTTGGCTTTATTTAACTTATAAGTCTTGTTATAACAATTATATGTTCCTTTCCCCCATTTTGCACTCCAACTTTTTTGTTTCCAATTTTCTCGCCAAAAATAGAAGTTTTTGTCTTTAATTGTAATAAATGGTAGCTTCGTCCAATTAAGTTCTTGAATTTTATCCTGAACATTATCAACTTCTAATTTGAAAATGACTTCATAATTATTTAGTGAATAATTAAACTTGAGAATATACCCATCTTTTTCATGCGTGCAAAGGTATGAGATTTGATTATTGCTTGATTTAGCATCTAGTTCAATTGAAAACTCACCCCAATTTACCTCAACATCATCTATGACAAGCACACCATCCTCTGGATGACCAGCAAATGTTTTTTGGCTAGGTTGATGAATATATTTTTGAATTAATGGAAAACTTACACTAAAATAAACCTTTATGATTTCATTACTAAGCACTATAAATTCTTCTGAATTCATCATTTCTCAGTTAATCTTAATATGAAGAAATAAACTAGAAGTCAACTTAAATCTTGAGAAAGTTTAAATAGTTCTCTTTTCACAATTAATTAATATTTGTTGTTTCTAAACTAGAAAAGTAATAGAATTTTTCCTTAATATCATGAAAATTGGATTTTCAGAAATTAAAATAACTCCTGATTTAGAAGCCCGAGCAAGACCTCTACAATTAGCAGGCTACGTCCCTCGAGAACCTTGTTCGGGAATGCATGATGATTTATATGCCAGAGCAATATATTTAGAAGGCGATGAAAAAGATGAAACATCTCATATTTTATTAATTGTATGTGATGTACTTGGAATTGATGGAAGTTTTGGTAACATTATAAAAAGAAGAATCTCTAAGTCCATACCGATCATTCCAAATCAAATTTTAATATCAGCAACTCACACGCATCATGGTCCTGATTATAAAGGAATTTTTACACCTGGAGGTCTTTTTGGTTTTATCAAGGGATTTTTGTTTCCCCGCCCTGAAATGAAAGAATTGCTCATTCTTGGAAAAAAATTGATAAAATTGGCAAAAGAAGCATGTGAGAACAGAACGGAAGCGAGAATTGGAGGCATTCAAACAACTATTAGAGAAGAAGACAGAATAGTGATAAATAGGAGGGATCCGTTCAATTACGAGATGGCAATTTATCCCTTAACCATCATGAAAGTTGTAAGCAACGATCTTAAGGATAAAGAACGCTTGCTTGGTGCGGTAATTAATTATTCCTGTCATGGAACTGTTTTACCAAGAGAAAATACCTTAATAACAGCAGATTATGTTGGTTCCATCATAAATGTCTTACAAGAACAATCATTAGGCGAAAATATTCATTTTATGTATTTTAACGGACCCTGTGGAGAAATTAATCCATTAACTTCAGAATTAAAAAGGAAAATGAAAGTTAAAGGCAAGTCAGGATTACAAGATTCAGATATCTATGATCAAAAGGGTACTTGGGAAGACGTAGAGAGAATTGGGGGCATAATTGCTAACAATGCACTGATGGCATTGGAAAGCATCAGATGCCAAAATCAAGGTAAATTTCAAGTACTAGTCGAAAAGGTGAAGATCCCTGTCAAGGATTACAATTACGGAGCTGATTTTCGATCTGCTTACAGGAGATTAAAGTATCGGTTCAAACGACTGTTTTTTACCACCTTGATCAAGATGGGGATATTAAAAAGCAATATTTTCATGAATGTAGAAAATACGCAAATGAAAAATTATGTTGAAACATCACTACAAGTTATAATTTTCGGAGAGTTTTTAATTATTGCCGTACCAGGAGAATATTTCTTGGAATTAGGAAATGAATTACTTCACTATAGCAATCATCTTTTTCCAACAAAAAAAACATTTATAGTTGAACTTGCTAATGATTCAATTGGATACTTATATACAATTCAGGCGTATTTAGAAGGAGGATACGAATCATCATTTTCGATCACACCTCTCGGGGGAAGATTCTTAACAGTAAAAATAAAACAAATGCTAAAAAAACTAAAAAATAATGATTAAAAGTTATGAACTCATCCAACTATTTTTCTAAATAGTTTTAAGAAATTTTCCCCTAAAAATTTTTTAATATCTTGGTCGCTATAACCTCTTGTGATCAAACCATCGATTAAATTCGGAAATTTAGTGTAACTTTCAAAACCTTCTACTTTAGTAAGAAAACTTGCTTTGTCCTCCGGACGAAAACCTAATCTATCCATGAACTCTCCAATTTTGATTGCCAAATTATCAGGAACGGAAAAGCCATAAAAGTCAGTGCCCATTCCCACGTGATCTATTCCTACAAGGTTTACGATGTAATCAACATGGTCAAGCCAATCATTTATCGTAGTTTTTGGGTTGCTTGTTAAAAAACCGGCAATTGCTAAGACCCCTATATAACCCCCTTTTTCTACGATCTTAAAAGAAGAATATCTTTTTAAAACCACTTTATAATATAAATTTTACATATTTGTTTTGAATTATTATAATCCAAGCTTCTCAAGCTCAGCTTTGTTTTTTAATACTACTTCTTTAGTTAGAGGGAAAAACTTCCAAAGAATCAAAGTTCCCGCGAATAAAACTACCGCTGGAATGACTCCCTGAAGAAGGCGAATACCTATAAGAACCTTTATATATTGACTTCGAATGCATCATAGTATATTAGAAAAGTAACATTCCATTACTATAGGATAATGATCGCTATAAGCATGTATGCCATCATATGAATCCCTTATTATTTCACAGCTAGTTACTTTGATATTCTGAGAAACAAAAATATAGTCTATATGCATGCCTCGACTATTAATATCTCGTGATGATGCTGTTGTTCCATCAAATGGATTAACAAGATCATGAGTAAGTCGATATGCCTCAAGAAGTGGTTTTTTACCAAAATCTTCTAAGAATAGATAAAATGGGAAGAAGTTTGGCATGTTGAAATCACCAGTTACTATCACTGGCAGAGTCCCAGTATTGTCAGCAACATGTTTATTTAACCAAATAGATGCTCTTACATGGAATTCTGGATAAAAACCATAATGGGTATTATAAAAAAAGAATTCTCCCCCGGAGATCTTTTCCTTTAAATATACCCACGAGCAAGTTCGCTTATATTGTTCCGTCAATACAGTGCTCGGAACATCGGGAGTCTCAGAAAACCAAAATGTTCCCTTGTCAAGTAAAATATATTTATCTTGGTCAAAAAAAATTGCATCATGTTCACCATTATGAATTCCATTTTCTCTCCCTACCCCATACCAAGCATAATTTCGATTATCCAGATGTTCATTAAGATAAGTTATTTGCACCAAAAATGCTTCTTGAAGTCCAAATACATCTAAATCAAGAGTTTCAATATAATTACTTAAATATTCTCTCCGTTCTAACCAATCATTTTGCGTTCCATCTTCTCCAGCATACAAGATATTATAACTCATGGTTTTAACTTGAATTTCAGGTCTAATTTCTTGAAATTGATTGGTTTGTAAATCAAATAAAAAAACTACGCAAACTGGAACTAATAAAATAACGATTATTATTATATAAGTTTTTAATTGAAAATTGGTGTGTCGAAAATTTATTGAGAGATCTCGCATATTTTTGCCAAATATCATGATAAGAGCAATTAAAATGCCACATGTAGTAGAAATAGAATAGTAAACATCCAAACCCCAAAATCTACCAATAATTGCAACAATATATACGAGAAATAGAAAAACGCAAGCCACATGAATGATCATGGTAAAAAACCCTGCGAATATCCTGATTGGAACAAGTAATGATTTTTTCTCATTTTCGGATTCAATTTTAAGATTTAAATATCTATAGATATTTAACAAGACTAATGTGAAGAATAGTGCTATAAAAACGGGGAAAAAAGGAACGATAAAGGCTAACGTGAAAAATAGTGCTGTAAAAACTAGGAAAAAAGGACTGATAAATGCGATTATTTTGATTGAAACAAGTAATGATTTTTTCTCATTTTTAGATTCAATTTTAAGATTTAAATATCTATAGATATTGAATAAGACTAATGTGAAAAATAATGTTGTAAAAACGGGGAAAAAAGGACCGATAAGGCACATAAAAACAATTTCTGCGAAAAATTGGAGTATTTTCTTCGGATTAGATTTAGATAAAGTACGATGATATATATAAGCCATAATATGAACAATATTAAGCAAAATTAAGAGTGCTAAGTGGAATATTTCAAATGTCATATAATATCACTTCGATTCTTTTTTTAAAAAACATTATTAGTAAAATCTAATTAAGCTTAAGAAATTAAGAAATAGATAAGCCCGTGAACATGGGAATAAGGATAACATTTTCTTCTCAATTCACCTTTTTAAATTCGATAATAATTCAGCAGGTTAAATGGAAGGCTCCGGCAACTTTTTTGTTTCCTTTAATTTCTTGGTTGTATCTTTTAACTGCTTCTTTAGTTGAACACTCATGTAAATCTCAAATCAAGCAATTCCTGCTATGAGCATTTTGCAGGTTCGTCCAACATGGGACTGCAGTCGTTGCCCAACTTGACCAATTGAAATAGTAAATCAGTAAATAAAAATTTGATGAAATTGAGTGTATTTTTTATACTTTCCCTTTCGAAATTAGTTTTTGCTTAATTTCTCTTCGTTTAAGGATTGAAATGAATTCTTTTGTGTCTGGAAATACGTATGAAATGCCTTCTCCATCGTCGTCAATTACTACTTCTTTGAAAAATTTACCATTTACCCTAGTATTTAAATCATTTAATATCATGTATAAAATTTAGAAAGACAGATTCAAAAAACACCATGATACGGGGATAATACGCTTATAGTTATTAACCTTGAACCATTTTACTACTAATATTACAAAAGAAAAATTAAAGAATAAATTATTTTTGAGATATTAAATAGGTATTAATCATATCAGATGATATTGTGCATGTCAATGCTAAAACTCTTGAAAATTTCATGAGAGATGTTTTTATTAATGTTGGAGTTCCAAAACAAGATGCTGAAATTATCGCAGAAGTTTTAATTACTGCGGATTTAAAAGGTATCGATTCTCATGGAGTTCAACGTCTAAAAATGTATTATGATAGAATTCGCGCTGGAATTTACGAAGTAAAAACAAAAATAGATGTTATTAAAGATGGCCCCACCACAGCGGTCTGGGATGGAAACTGTGGGATGGGACACGTGATTGCTTATAAAGCCATGAGAATGGCGATTGAAAAGGCAAGAAAGTACGGGCTTGGAGCTATAGCTGTAAGGAACTCCACTCATTTTGGAATTGCGGGTTATTACTCTTTAATGGCAATAAAAGAGGGGATGATTGGATGGGCAGTAACTAATGCTCGACCTTCGATACCTCCAACTTTTGGGGTTGAGCCGATGTTAGGCACCAATCCTTTAACTATAGGGGCTCCAACCGACGAGGATTTTCCATTTCTTATTGATTGCGCAACTTCTATTATTCAAAGAGGAAAAGTAGAGCTTTACAATAGGATAAATAAGCCTCTTCCAGATGGTGTAGTTATCACGGACAATGGCGAGACAGAAACAAATCCTGGTAAGATTTTAGAAGGCATGGCTAAAAAAAAAGCAGCGTTATTACCTTTAGGTGGCAAAGGAGAAGAAACTTCTGGG
>JAUXAJ010000076.1 GCA_030620005.1 Promethearchaeota archaeon
GGAAAAAATGAAGCTGGAAAAACTGCAATATTAGAAGCGTTAGAAGACTTAAATATAAATAAACAAATAAGAGAAGATGCAATCCCAATTTCAAATGCAAAATTAAAACCCCTAATAAGTTTATGGATTATTCTTGAAAAAGAAGAGCTTAATATCTTAGAAAAAGAATTTAGTTTAGAAGCAGTAGAGGATGAGGTTGAACTTATATATTTTAAGGAATATCCTGCCAGAAATTTTATTTCAGATGAGTATTATAATACTTTTAAAATCAAGGATGTTGATTACCATTTTAAAAAACAAACTTTTCAGAGTTTAATTGACGATTGGAATTCAACCCTTCCTGAATCTCCAATAACGGAAAAACACTTTAAAAAATTAAAAGTTTTAGATAATTTCATTAATAATTTTAAGATAGATCCTAATTTGACTGAACCACAAAAGCAGAAATTAGGGCATTTAATACCCAATTTCAAGAATAAACTAAAAGGGATAAAGGATTTTTGGATAAAAGTAAATAATTTTATAAAAGAAAATTTTATTCCGAATTTCATTCTATTTCAAACGTTCGAAGATATATTTCCAAGTGAAATTGCCATCGCTGAAGCCCCAAAAAATGAGCTTATTAAGGATCTAGCGTTAGTCAGCGATTTAAATTTTGAATTGATTCAACCAGATTCTGATCCTCGAAGGAGAAAAAAACACGAGGAAAAAGTAAATATTAAATTTACAGACGAATACAAATTATTTTGGACGCAAGATCGTGCAGAATTAGTGATAGATTGGGATTCAAATAATTTATACTTCTGGATAAAAGAAAACGATGAACTTTACCCACCTAAGATGAGGAGTAAGGGAAAGCAATGGCATTTAGCCTTCTATACTAGAGTTACTGCAAGATCAATAGAAACTAAGAATAATATTATTTTAATTGATGAACCAGGCTTATTTCTACATGCTAAAGCTCAAAAAGATATCTTGAAAAAACTTGATGATATCTGTGAGAGAGGGCAATTGGTCTATACTACCCACTCACCGTATCTAATACCAGCAAATTCCTTAGATAGAGTTAGATTGGTGATAAAGGACGATAATAACGGGACTATAATTAAAAAAGTTACTGCCAATGCAGATAAAGAGACTTTAACACCTATATTTACTGCTATTGGTGAAGACCTAAGTGTAGGGATAAGAACAGATAAAAAAAATAGCGTTGTCGTCGAGGGATTTTCAGACTTTTTGTGGTTAAAAGCATGGGTTAAGATATTGGATGTGCAAACTGAACCAAATTTTGTTCCCGCTGTAGGAGCAAGTAATACAGTTCATGTAGGAGCTATATTATTTGGTTGGGGTCTTGATCCTTTCTTTTTGTTGGATAATGATAAAGCAGGAAAGAGGGCAAAGAAAAAATTGATGAAAAAACTTGGAATTGAAGAGAAAAACATATATCTGATTCCTGAATCTCAAGAAGGAGAAATTGAAAATCTATTTTCTTCTAATGATTTTGAAAAGCATGCAAATTGGAAAAACAATCGACTAAGTAAAACTATTTTAGCAACTCTTTTTCTTGAAAAAATTGAAAGACAGGATCTAAAAAAAGAGGATTTAGATAATGAAAGCATTGATAATTTTAAATCTGTTATAGATAACTTATTAAACATGGTTAATAATATAAACGGGATTTAAAAAAGATTTTTTCATAAAATATTGATGTGCCAATTGACGGGATTTACTACCTTCATACCTTTATTTTTATAAGACGATTTCCTTTAATCTAAACGAGCGAGATTTTTATTTTTTCCTTTTTTCTAAAGTTTTTTCGGTAAGTAATACTGATTACATAACTGTCAAAAGGATTTATTATCTGTTTTAAACGCATTTCTTGAGAAGAAATTAGACGATTACAGAAAGGAGGGAACGACTTGAGCGAGAAAAATTTTAAGGAAGCGTTATTATCGTTGGAAAAAATTGCTAGATCAACTGGAAAAGAAAAAGAGGTTATTTTTGAACTTAAAAAAAAGCATGGTGTCACGATTGGTGAAAAAGAAATCAAAGGTTTGACATGTGATAAAATATTCATAACGATAATAAGACCGTTTAATGTGAAAAGCTACATGATGAAAAAAAATAATCTTGAATCCGAATTATCGGAGGCATTAACGGAGAAATTAACGGATATAATCAAGATTAATGGTCTGCTGTATTTTAAATGTCCAGAAAAAGTTGTACAATGGCGCGCGTACGACGAGATTTTTGAGAGAATGAAAGCAATGCTCGGAGAAGATTACGAAAAATTGACTGGGGAACAATGGGTTGAGTTAAAGAAAAAAAAAGAATGGAAAGAGGCTTTAATTCAAGTTACGAGAGAAATTATTGCGCAGAAGATCGTGATCGAAAAGAATAGGTGACCACTTGGAAAAAAGCGAGTTAACGACAAAAAAAACGTATTTTTTATACATTAATTGGAAAGATATAGTATGGAGGTAAAAATGACGGATATTAGGTTAAGAGGAATGGAACAGGAAGTAGAAGAGAAAGAAGTAAACGAGAAAAGAAACGAAGACAACGACTTTAATAAGGGGATTCAGATGATATTGTACGTTCCCCTACTTAACCATTCTTTTTACGAGTGGATTTCTAAGAAGTTAGGAATCCCCATAGTTGCTAGTTTTCGAGCCACCACGCTACTTAATCCTTTTAAGATTAAAAACGGAGGGACTAAAACTAGTGGTAATTTATAGAACGATAAGAGTACCAGAAGATTTTTTCGTCAGCATCCTATTCAATCATTAGTGGTGGCAAGGTGATTTTTGAAGTTAGCCTTATCAATATAATTCATGGTTACGATATTCCCAGTTTAGTAATAATTTCTCTCTGATTACTGTTATTAAGCCTTTTCAATATTTCTTCTTTGAATACTATTTTTGCCACCGGATCTCCTATTTCAGATAGTCTTTTTAACAACGGAAAGGATAGGTTACTATGTAGCAATTCCGTATTGTAATCATTTTCAGCAAACGCTTGAAGGGACGAACAATGCGCTTTAAATTCTTCCTCGGGTTCAATTTTAAAAACAGAGGGTTCTACGCCTTCTAGTTTTGTACTGTAACTCTCTGCTTTTTCGTCCACGGAAGTGTATTGCATTTCTTCGACGACTTTTTGAACTTGCCGTTGATAATCCAAGACATCGTCTCCCGTTATTTCTTTGAGAAGCAAGTATTTACACTGTCGAAACGGTTTACCGCCTACATATATCTCGGTTTCCCCGTTTTCCAGTCTTAATTTTAAAAATACATTAACCCAAAATTCGTTTTCAACCATCTTGTTCTGATATATTAAAGGAAATTTACCAATATAAATTTTTGCCTACTTCTATCGCTTTATCAATAAAAAAAGGCTTTTGCAAACTTAAAGACATAAAAATTTTAAAATATGATAAAAATTTCTGGATTAGAACAATGATATTAAATATCTGCTCTTTTCCTTAAAAAACAAGATTGAAGTCGCTTCCAGACTCCATCGGAAACTCTTTTGTCGTTTTTTTCTAAGTTTTACATTTAGGGAAAAACACGAAATGTTAAACTTGATGGAATGTCTAATCTCATTATCTTTATTAAGGGTATGATTATCGAAATTTAATACAAGAATGAGAAGATCCGCTCAATTGACTCGCTCGTTAGAAAAATCCACAATCTCGGCAATTCAATCAATATATTTCACAATATCCTTGATTCGGCTTCTTAGAGTTACTTCAGTAATTTTTGCGATTCCGGCAATTTCAGCTTGAGTTCTACGATCTGACATATCCGCGGACGATTTAGCAGCAATATATATTGCTGACGCCGCAAGATCTCTTGGATCCTTTCCATTAGAACTAAGACCATTCTTTTTAGCTCTGAATAGCATGCTAACTGCGCTTTTTTGAACGGGCATTGGAAGATTGAGGTCATTCCCAAAACGATAAACTAAGTGCAGGGATGTGATAGGTTTATACTTTAAACCAAGAATTGGAAAAACTTCTTTTATAATCATTCCAAGCGCTCGATGAACGGTTCTTCTAGAGACGAGCTCGCTATCGCAGACCTCGTCAAGTATTCTTGGTAATTCGTGAATTCTTATTGCCGCATATAGCGATGCTGTGATGAAGCCTATGATTGTTCTGCCCATCGTCAACTTCAATTTAGCACATTCGACATATATATTCCACGCAGTTTCTTTAATATGTTGGGGAATATTTAATTTGGAACAAAGAGCGACTAAATTAGGTTTTGCTTCCCAATAATTTCTTTCAAGACTGGAGATTAATGAATTTTGTATTTTATCCAATCTTTTATATAATATCTTGCCTTTGGCACCCATCAAATTACCTTTTGAATCCCTGCGATCTTTGCCAATAACAGTACGGGGGCCTACATCCCTCCATTTCTTTTCTGTTCTCCTCCTCTTGTTAAATTCGTCGATTGTGTAAGCTCTTCTCTCGTAACTTACTAAATCTCTCTCAATTACGGTACCACAATTAACACAAACGCGATTACCGTCTTTTGAATTAATCTCAGGATTTCTACAGCATGTTTTATTATCCTTATCCATTTCAAGATAATTTCTTGATCTTTCGTTAAATTTTTTATTCATGATGAATGCATCACACCCTAATTAGCTAATGTGAAATGTAAAAGTCGAAAAATTTCGCTTTATGAAATATTCTTTCATCAGATATTTAAATTTTGTTATTATTTAATTTCTTCATTTATCATCTTTTTTTTTGAATAACCAATGGGTACGATGTATAGAGGGTCAAGATTTTCCGGAAGTTTTAAAACTCGCTTTAATTTCTCATCTTCGAACGCACCAATAGGAACTGAGACTAAACCTAGTGCAATGGCTTCTAAATGAATGTTTTGGGCGCAATGGCCTACTTCAATGAACACGTATCTCGTTGCCCTTTCACCGTATCTCTCACTTGTCCTGGAAAACGCTGCGCATATTATAATATTTAAAGGAGCCTTACAAATAAATCCTTGATTCCACGAGGTTCTAGCTACCTCATCGCAAATATCTCCTTCAATTTCCAATTCTAACGAGTGTTTCAAGATATTATAGTGATACATTCCTTTACCTTTCAAGAGCACGAAAAGCTCTAGTGGATATGTTGCACCCGCAGAGGGTACTGTTCTTTTTCGACGACCTTTTTTACCTTGTCCCGCCCATAAAAGTTGAGAGATTTTTTCGAGCTCTACTTCTTTTTTTCCATACTTTCTCACGCTCTCGCGTTCCAAAATGCATTTTTCAAGACTTTTTTTCCCTTTTATAGTTGGTTTAGGCAATTGAATTTCCATTTAATCACATCTTAATCGTATTTTTATATATAAAATTTATTTCTTGTTCAATAAATACTTTTATTTCTAATAAAAAATAATGAATTACCATGAGTTCAAAAATTGAATTAGAGTTGTTCCAAAAGTGGCAAGATCTAAACGAAAAAGTGGGCGCCTCTTTTGGTCAATTTGATTTCGAAACTATTAAGAAGATCAGAAAGGAACAGAGAGCAATCGAAGATCAGGTGTATGTTCTACTCTTGGAAAGCGCTCCTGAAAACATTAAAAAGTATTTACCAGAAGATTGTGGAGAAATGGAAATTGGATACAACTTTAAGGATAAAGTTTTTTATTATCTGATGGCGGATCCAGACCAAGAAGAAAATGATGATGCACCTATTATAGTACTAGCCATTACAATCGACACAAATAGAAAGGTAGAAATTATCCGTGATTTTAAAGCTGAATAATTTGAGTGTTATCGTTACTACTCAAGAATACGCTATTGCGTAATTGATGAAAAACTCTTAAAGTAAAAAAATTAAAAAAAAAAAATTCTTCTTATATTAAGTTAAAATTTATCAGAATCCTGATACCATTCTGGAAACCATTGGTAATATTTTTTTGGAAATGCTTTCTTCAAGCCTTCGTAAGTAGCTTTTACTAGAACAATTTTTCCTTGTCGGTCACGGTGTGTTACAACTAGCCGTTTATCTTCAAGAACTTCGAAAACCTTTCTCAAGGTTGCTCGGCCACCACCTATGTCGTCTCTTACGTCGTCAGGAGTCATGTAGAGTCCTGGATTTACTTTGTAGTCGTGAGCAATTACCATTAATACATTTTCTTCGTTAACTTCCAATCCTTTGAACTGAGATTCTCTCTTAGAAATGATAGGTGCATTAACTTCGTCGTTCCATCTGAGCCGTATGTCGTCTTTACTCGCAGCAAGCATGGCTGAAAAGCGATAGATTATCATCTTTTGGACTTCTGACGTTCCGGCCACGATTTCTCCAATCTTAGTCTCTCTCAAAGACCTTTCGATAGGATAAAATTTTGTCAAACCGTCACCACCTAATATCTGAATAGCCTTAAGTGCGATTTCCCTTCCGTATTCAGTGCTTACCAATTTTGCTATAGAAGCATCTATCATTGGCTCTAACCCGTCATCTATTTGCTTTGCGCAATTGTAAGAAAATAACCTTGCGAGTTTAAATCTTACTATTATATCGGCAATTTCATTTTGTATTCCCGGAAATTGATTGGTCGTTCGTCTAAACTGAACCCTTCGCTTAGTAAAGTAAAAAAGAAAATCAATAATATCTTCACACATGCCACCAAAAACGGCAGCCCCGATAAGGCGTTCAAAATTTAAACCAGACATCATCACGTTCCATCCTTTTCCAATTGCTCCGACACGATTTTCGTCTGGAATCCTAACATTATCGAAATCGATGTATCCATTTCCTAGATTAAATTAATTATTTATTCTTTTAGGCACGTTATCGAATCCTATTAATGTGTTGATCTTTTCCAGCGAAAAACCGGGAGTACCTTTTTCCACCAAAAAAGAAGTGATGTGCCCATATTGCTTGCGAACTGCGAGATCGTCGCTTGTTTTTGCGTATATAAAATACCGATCAGAAACACCTGCTCCTGTTATGAATCTTTTTTTACCATTAATAACCCATTCATCTCCATCTTTCTCTGCCGTGGTCATCACATTAGCAGCGTCAGAACCCGCAAACGGTTCGGTTATGCATAACGCTCCTAACTGTTCTCCAGAAGCCACTTTAGGAAGCCATTTTTGTTTTTGTTCTTCTGTTCCATATTTTAATAATTGTTCCAAACCTGCCAACATGCTCACGGTAAACACGTGTCCAAGCGCATACAAGCGACCTAATTGTTCTGCTACTATACAACTTCCCGTTGCTCCTAATTCAAGACCTCCGTATTCTTTAGGAACGCCGACGCCGAAATAACCTTCTTTAGCTACTTTTTTTACTAATGGCCAAGGAAATTCTTTATTCCAAAAATATTTCTCTGCTTCTTCATAACGATCGTCGACAAATTGTCGCACCTTTGCGTGGATAGACTTTTGGTTTTCTGTCCACCACCAAAAATATTGTTCACTCATAATTTGTTCACTCAAATTTTTCTTTAAAAATTTATAATAGTTAATTCTTATTCATTTTAAATCTTTCTTCAAAAATACTTAGGTAATAATAACTCAGAATTAATTTCAATGTGAAACTTGAATGGTCGATTCAGCAATATTATATTTTTCGAAAAGAAAATCATTCATTTTCAAAATAATATCATCATGATTGGATGGGATCTTAACGTTATCAGTAAATTTTACGTGCGCGGAAAAAACAAGAATGCTAGGAGGTATTGAATTAAATGATCAGAAGATTTTTCCATGAAAATTTTTACCTCTAATTTCTTTAATTTCAAATAACACGCAAGTATTAAAAAATCTTGAGCGTATAAAAAATAAAAAGAGATTAATTGAAAACACTTAGACTTATTAACAGAAACTTTGATTTAGTTAATATTTTATAACTAATAGAAATATTAGTTCTTAATTCTATTAATACCTTAGAATAATATCAAGGAGATGAGAATTTGATAGTAAGCATGATAATTACGTTTCGAGAAGTTTTAGAAATGTCTCTAATTGTTGGAATTCTTTTAAGTTATTTGAAGAAAATTAATAGAACCGAATATAATAAAGTCGTTTATCTCTCTATCGTTTATGCGTCAATTATTAGCATTATTAGTGCGATATTGTTCTTCTATTTTGCAGGAGGTTTTACCGGAGTTGCCGAAGAGATTTTTGAAGGAGTTGTAATGCTAATTGGTTCCGTTCTTTTAACGACGATGATCCTCTGGATGATGAATCAGAAGAATGTAGCTCGTTCCTTAGAACAGAAATTGCATCACGAAATTTCTGAGTCGCATAAATTTGGAATATTTTTTGTTGTTTTTATATCGATTTTAAGAGAAGGGATAGAATTGGTCATATTTCTTGGAGCTGCTAGTTTAATTTCTGAAGAAAACAATCTTATAGGTGCTCTAATTGGACTATTCTTAGCTTTACTCATGGGTTACTTGATATTCACGAGCTCTCGAAAAATCAACATTAAAAACTTTTTCACGATTACTAGCCTGTTGTTGATACTTTTCGCCGCCGGATTATTAGCACATGGAATTCACGAATTACAAGAAGCTGGGATCGTTTTAACTGTCGTAGAACACGTCTGGAATATCAATCCTCCTTTAAATCCCGATGGAACATTTCCATTATTACACGAAAATGGGTATATCGGAAACATTTTTAAAGGTTTATTCGGATACAATGGAAATCCTTCTTTAATTGAGGTAATCGCCTATGTAACTTACTTGATTTTCGCTTTTGCGATGTGGAAGCACATTAATAAAAAAAGTGATAACAACAAAAATTAGTTGTGTATTGGTAAATTGTAAGGATCAAACAGACCTTAGTTTTTCTTCTTTTTTTTATAATTCGGGATAATCAATAAATGCAAGGTTCTGGCTATTTTGAGATTATGATCGTTTTAATGTTTTTTTAGTATCTAAAATTAAAAGGATACAATTTAATAATTAAATATATATTTAATTAGTGGTAATGTTTTTCACGGTCAAGAAATAATACCATGAGGTCATCAAAATTCGAGCTCGTGCATGCATAAGATGTAAAGAATATATATTAGTTAAAGCAGAAGATGCAGTTAATCTAGCAGAAATAAAATCGTTCGAAAGAGTACACATCGGCCACACTTTAGTAACGCTCGATTTAGAAGAAGTAATAAGGCATTATAAAAATGTTAAAAGTCATGAAAAAAAAACGCAGCCAAATTCGTGAATTAATGCTGGTTTTAACGTGATTTTCTGCTATTTCATGACTCTGAAGTAATTATAGATTTTCAAACTTTTTCTCATTAATTTAAAAAGCCCCTTTGAAGGTGTGGCTGAAAACATCTCATTTCCATTGACACATGTTTTTAAAAAAAATTCTTTTTAAAAAAAGAAGGTTTTTTATATTCATTTTACCTTGTAAAAAATTAAAGAAGGAAAAAAAGACTTAAAGTGAATGAAAATTGCTAATACAAATCGTCTTTCTACGCATCATCTGGATTGCCATTGTACTTATTACAATTATTTCCTTGATTATTCAAGTAGCTATTGGTGTATGGATTTATAAGGACGCAAAAAAAAGAAAAATGGAAGCAGCTTTATGGCTTTTAATTGTATTATTAACCGGTCTTATCGGTCTAATTATATATTTCATCGTGAGGGACCCTAAATCATCTCGCAGTAGTGTTCAACCGACTTACATTCGTCCAACACCACAACCCATTCCGAAGCAAGTAATAACACCTCACGAATCTGTTAAACCCATGGGAAAAGAGGTTAAATTTTGCACTAATTGTGGTGGAACAATGAGAAAAGACGCTATTTTTTGCCCTCAATGTGGAAACAAGGTGTGAATCCCTATTAAAGCAACTTTTCCAATCGATTGAGAAAACTTTATATAATAGCACTATTGTGGCGGTTAGATATAAACAACATCCCATCGAAGGCGTTCAATACCATCCCGAATCCATAAAAATGAAGCCCCCCATGGAATGAAAATTCTAAAAAATTTCTTTGAATTGTAATACAAGAATTTATTTGATTTCCCACCTAGGTACACTTAGTGGATTTTTAATTATTTTAATGTGTTTGAAAATGAATGCTGAATCAAAAATAGATGATAAAGGTAGGGTTTGTATCCCAAATGAAATTAGAAAAATGTTAAATCTAAAACCTGGTGAAAAAATTCTCTTTCAAGTTCAAGATGATAAAATTATATTACGGAAATCTAGTTCGATGGAAGAATTCATCAAAAAATCAGAGAATTTTAGTGAAAAATTGAAAAAAATAACCAAAGAACCGATTGAATTTAAAAAAATGTTTGAATAAATCATGATTACGATAGATTCTCAGATTTGGATTTATTATTGGGATATTAACGCTATTGAGCATCAGAATATAAAGAATTGGTTAAATGGTACAGAAAAGGATGGAATTCTTTTTAAAGAACAAATAATTTTAAGTTCGATTATACCGATAGAAACGGGGCATCATTTGTATAAAGCAGCAGATTTGAGTAAGGATTTAGATAAAGAAACAATAGAAGATTTACTTTTATCTTTAATTTCAACTGAAAATTGTCAATTAATTGACATCGATGCGATATTATTAATTGACGTGATTCAAAAGATGAAGAAATATTCGCCATTAGGAATTGGAGGTCGAGACACCTTGATTTTAGCAACCATGGATAGATTTAAAGTCTCCACAATTGCTACGCATGATAAAAATATTTTAGCATTAAAAAATTACAAAAGAATAGATCCTGTTTTTGACCCTCCTTTAATCCTTGAAATCGATGAAGATTTTGATAATCAAGATTTTCAAGAAAAACTAAAGAAAATTTAAACTACTACTATTGCAATCAAATTTATCTCGATTTCTCATCTTACATCCTTAATTTTATTGATTTCGTGGATTTTACTTTTAATTTATCACAACTTTTCCAATCGATAGAAAAACATTTATATAATTCAATGACATTTTTAAAATCATGGTATCATCCAATAATTTTATCAAAAAAAATTATTCTGAACTGACTTTACTAAGCATTCTATTCTTATTCTTTATTCAATTAACAACGGATTTAGTTGAAGCAATTTACATGATGGATCTCTTGAATACGTCATTGGACGAGAAGGTTCTTGGAGTGTTATTCTTTCTTTCCGCATTCGTAATACTATTTTTTAGAAAAGGGTTTCCTGAACATTTTCTCGAAATTATAGCCGGAATTCTTATAGTTTCTCGAATCATTAACCCGTTTTTAGATACGGCCAGTAGAATCATTAGCGCTGGAATAGGTGTGAGTTGTTTCATGATTTTTCTTCCTTCATTTCTTTTAAAGAAACAAGCTGATGACGGAGAAAAAACGAGCTACACGTTAGGTGTTGGACTAGCTTTTGCTGTCGTACTTTCAATCATGTTTCGAACACTTGGCTCAACTCTAGATGTCTCTACTTATAAAGGATTCCAAGTAATTGGATGGGTTCTCGCTGCCATTGCCATTTTAATGATTGCAGGGCAAATCAAGATCGAACAGGAAAAAGGAGATAACCCAACCTCCACGGGGGAGCAAGCTGAAGGGGGAGAAGAAGATTCTAAAGGAATTTATTCGTTAGTATTAGGGCTAATTAGCATCATCACGATCATTTATTTTGCGTTTAGCAGTCCAACCGTGATTTCTAGGTGGACTGAAGGAGATTACATCGCAATCGTAATCACGACATCAGTGATGATCGCCCTCTATGCGATCGTTGCGACAATAAAGCCTGAGCTTCTTGAAAAACTCACGCCACGAATGATTAAGCTCTGGAATGGATTATTCGCACTCTCAGTAATTCTTACAATCGCTGTACATACTGTTTCATTCCCATCTACGGCTACTTCTGCTCCTGTAATTGTAATTCATCCACCAGCTTGGTATTATCACATCCCCTTAGTCGCGATGTTGGTTCTATTACCGATTTTATTCGTTGATTTTAGCATTTTTTCTCGCGAAATAATTAAGCGAAAGCCAAGTCCGTCAAAAATGAGTTTAAGTTTCGTGATTGGCAGTCTCTTTTTAGTGTTAATGGTTTTTATGTTAATTTTCACGAATGTTTGGGGATATATAGACGAGGTGAGTCTTGTACTTCGAAATTTATTTTGGTTACCTTTCTTATTCGTGGGAATTGCTTTTACAGGTCCAATATTACGGTTAAAGAAAGAGCATTTAAACTTAGCGAAATTATTTAAAGATGTTAAAAGGAAGAAGCTCATCGCAGGGATCGTGGCAATAATGGTATGTGGTACGGTTATAGGTGTCTTTATTACATCTGCTAATCCACAACCAGTAACCGGAGATAAGGTAAATACTCTTAAAATTTTCACTTACAACATCCAACAAGGCGTAAATGTAACGGGAGATAAAAACTACGACAATCAAATCGCACTTATTAAAGAAATAAATCCGGATATAATCGGCTTGCAAGAATGCGATTCAGCTAGAATTTCTTTAGGAAACTCAGATGTGGTGCGTTATTTTGCCGACCGTCTTTCGGGAATGAATTATTACTCATTTTTCGGCCCTAAAACTGTTACTGGAACTTTCGGGGCAGCAATACTGTCAAAATATCCCATCATAAGTGCCAAAACATTTTTTACATATAGCGATGTTGACGAAATTGGAACAACTGAAGTACAAATTCAAATCGGAGACGAAATCTTTAACGTGTTTATCAGTCATCCAGCTGGAGGACACGAGGCTAAATTAGCTCACGTTGAAGCTTTAATGTTCCGCATTCACGGAAGGAGTAATGTTATTTCCATGGGAGATTTTAATTTTCGAGAAGATACGGAATATTACGAGCGAACGGTATTTATATTAAAGGACACGTGGCGGGCAAGGTGGCCAACTGGGATCGACGATAACAACTTGAACATGAAAAGGCGAATAGACCACATCTTTGTATCTCGCACATTTGTAGTTTTAGAGACTCGATTTATCACCGATCCACAATCAGATCATCCGGCGCTTTGGACAGAAATAAAATGGTAATCTTCAATTTACACCTATTTTTTTTTTTACACCTTTTCAATTTAATTAATAATTATTAATAATCTACGAACGCCCCCCTTCTCCTTGATAATAAGACTAAGAAGGATTATTACAGAGATATTTGGCGTCTAAGCAAGGAGGAGTTGAAGTAGTGTGAAAGGAACGTATGAACAGATAATTAGAAATATAATGTGAATGATTAAATGTAGTATAAAAAAAATAATCAATGGCTATCTTTTCAGTGAGAATTTAATTGGATCTTGTTCAGAGTTAATAGAATTAAATTGTTAAAAAAATAGTTGCATGAAATGAATTTAACACAATTGTAGTCCGATCTTTAATATGGTTAAGCTTTAAATTAAAAGGAAAAAAAGAATTAAATTGATTCCTTATTACAATTTGTGAAAATTAAATCGATCGAAGACCAATCTTACTTTCCTAGTTTTATCATCGATAAAAAATTGAATCTTTCTCTGGGCACCGGGTAGCGCTATTGGAACAAAGAATTTTAATTCATCCAAATTTTCAGGAGCGATAGGCACTGTAACCTCTCCCCGAGGAGGTAATATCGCTTTTAAGACTAGCATTCCTCCTTGATTAATAACTTCCAAGCGGAATCCTCCCATGTACGTTTGGTACTTTCCGGTTAACATTTGAAGCTTTTGCTGGGCCGCAAGTAATGGCACGGCTTCTTTCAAGTCCTTTCCAAGAAGTAAAGCGTAGATTCCTCTCGAAAGGGCTTCCGTTTCTAAACCCGTGGGTTCTTTATTAAAAGCAATGACAACACCCATTTTCTTTTCCGGAATCATTGAAATTAATCCTCCAGAAACGACAATGTCTCCACCGTGTTCCACAATTGTTTCTCCAAAAAAGTCTTTAATTATACGCCATCCGTAACCGTACCCCTTATTTATTTCTTCTGGTTCAGTAATTTGAAGTGTCCACATCTTTTTCAACGTTTCTTCTTGAATGATTCGATTACCATTACAGGTCCCTCCATCCATCAATGCGACCATGTATTTCATCAATTCATTTACCGAACTAAGCATGCCACCGGGTGCATATACGATTTCGGTAAATGGATGGCTTGCGGGAACTAGAGATTGTCCATCTTTTGATGGTAAATATCCCGTTATGACGTCGCGATCCTTTTCTAGTTCTTCTTTTAAATAAGTTGATCTAGTCATTCCTAATGGTTTGAATATGTTTTCTCTGATATATTCTATGTATTTCATTTTTGAAACATTCTCAACGATCAACCCAAGACATCCATATAAATCGTTGTTATACATGAATCTTTCCCCAGGTTCATACAACACCTCTGATTTTGCTCTATTTACCAGAGGTAAGTAGTCTTCCCAACAGGTTACTGGAATATAATGTTCTAATGACCCTAATAACCTGAAGATTGCGTGAAGATTAAGAGTCAATTCTGCTATGCCTGAAGAATGAGAAAGAAAGTGATGAACTGTTATTGGATTGCTTTTTTTTCCTAATTTGAAATCCATGTAATCACTTACAGGTGCATAGAGATCAATTTTCCCTTGTTCGACAAGTTGCATTATAGCTAACGCTGCAAAAGTTTTCGAAATGGACCCAATTCCGAATAAAGAATCGGGAGTCATGTGTTCATTCCTTTCCAAATTTTTTGCGCCAAATCCTTTACTATAAACAGGTTTTCCGTCTTGAATGATACCAATACTCATCCCGGGAATTTCTATTTGCCGCATGATATCAACAACAAATCCTTCAATCATTTCAATAATTTTTTCATTCATTTATTTCACTCTTTAATGTAGTGATTTTACTCTTTATTTGTAATAATTTATTTTTACTTGACTAAAAACCTTTTTAGTCAAAAACTTTTTTTTTAATCTCTACACAAAAATTATTTTGCGGTAAATCGCTTCAAGTCCAAGACATTAAATAATTTGCGTTGCAAAGAAGACATTCGAGTAAGAAACGCCTCGGGAGTGTCTTTATCGTCATGATATAGGCGAGTTTCTTTTATATCCTCCAAGGCTTCAAGGCATGTGTTTTTGGAGTAAAAAAAAAAGGATGGTTAAATAAAAAAAAAAATTAACCTAAGTTTATTTTTAACGCTTTTTTTTGTATTTTCTATTTAATTTGTCATCAATTCCAACAATATTTTTGACGATTTTTTTTCTTAATTCAATATCATATTGGGATGTAATCGCTATCTCTTCCATGACGGGACTTCCGCCGCCGTGATAGCCTCCCACTTGGGCAATGCCTCCCGTTGCAGAACACAGTAGATCCCCAACATACATCCATAATTTAGTAGCATTCTCAGGTGCAATCTCTGTATTTCTCGTGATGTATTTGAAAAGCTTTTCCCTAAGTTCTGGATTCAATAAATCTTTTTCATGAGGGAAAGTAGCTGGCATACCACCTGAAATATCACATAAAATTTCTGCTTCACGATATACATTTTCTCCTGTTAAACATCGTCCCACATTACAATAAATTGAGTTCGGAATATAGCTTCCGGGACCGAAAGGTATTAATCCTAAGCCAGGCACGTATACTTCTGGTTTTCCTAAATCTGAAGCAGTGTATCCTGCAGCATAGCCAAGTTCCGTTACCATGATAAGTTCTGCTAATTTTTTTCTTATGTGAGATGCCTTATGGATGTTATTATATTCTGCAGCTAAAGCAGCGGTTCCTGTCATTATGTCTCCAATGGCAGGCTTACATCCCGAGTAACTGTGGCGATGAAATAAACCGAATAATAAGGCAAGAGCACCACCATGTTGATGTTCGCCGCATAAAAAGACCCTTTCCCATGGAATGAAAGTATCATCAAAGATGATATAGGAATCAGTGGCCCCCATCGTGAAACCGCGCTTAAAATGTTCTCTTTCTCTTAAATTGTGTATTGTCACGACTTGCGTAACGTCCTTGTAATCTCCCGGCACTGCGAATGAAACTGCATAATCTTTATCTTCTTTTCTTAAAGCCCTCGTCGGGACGACTAAAATCTCATCAGAAACAGAAGCTTCAGATATATGAACTTTACAGCCACGAACTACAATTCCATCGTCATTTTGATCTACGACGTGAACATACATATCTGGATCAGCTTGATCTGCTGGACGTTTTATTCGATCGCCTTTAACATCAGTTTGAGCACAAGCAGCAATTAAATCCTCCTTTTGAAATCGTTCCAACCATTTCTTAAAGTTTTCGTGATAATTAGTTTTTCCTTTATTTAATTTATCAGCCTCATAGCTCACGTTATAGACAGCATTCATTCCATCACACCCCATGCATCGTTGAATGCATCCGCCAACTTTCCGACATAATTTTCGTGTTAAATCTTGCTTTTTATGAAGATCTTCAGTAGAATGATGAACGTGGGTAAACCTGTTTATTATTTCACCTGTGAGATGAGATTTAACTAAAATTAAATCTTTAAATCCTGGATCATCCACTACTTCGAATGTAGTTCCGATTGTATTAATGCATGCCATCTGACGCTCATCTAATCGGTCGATTTTTTCGCCATCATAGTAAAGGTTTTTTTTCATCTTACCTAAATCTTTCATGTATTGTTCTTTTGTTCTCATTTTTTATTCATCTCTTTAAATTTTTGATAAAATTTTCTATTTTTTTTAAAATGTTTTTTTATTTAAACTTCTTTTTATACCTTTTTAATTTTTTTAATCCATCAAATTATCATCCTACAAGGATCACCAACTCTCTACTCTAAGAATATAAAAAAGCTCATGGGAAGGTGACCGACTTTGTTGGGTGAGAGTTTTATTACTTTTTATTACTCTTCTTTTAATTTCTTGTCAATTAATTCTCGCATGTATTTAAAACCGGGTGTTAAATTTTCATCTAATTCCAAGGGAATCATTTGTCTCAAGGGAAATTTCAGACCTTGTCCTTTACCAGTTTTAAATAGATTTTCAATTACATAAAATACATAATCCGCAGGCATGCCAATTGCCAATTCATGGTCTTGAATTCCAGCAAAACTGCGATCCCCGGTACCAGGTAGGACCAATTGAGGTTTCCTCAAGATAAATGGCATTAATCCTCCTTTTCCACAAGATTCCCCAAAACCTTCAAAGGATGAAGTTATCGAGTATTTCTTTTTATGTTCAAAAGTCAATGCTTGGATGATATATGTCATTTTCACGCCATTCCCATGTGTTAATATTGAATCTGGAACGATAATAGTTTCTGGTAATGGAGAGCAAACTAATCCTCGATAACCTAAACTTATAACGTTCTTGAAGTTCCTCGCGTATGTCTGTTCAGCCCTTCTTCTTTCAGCTTTAACGTCTTTACTCCATCCTTGGCGCACTTGACTTTCTACAAATTCTTCTTGAGAGATATTGATCCATCCGTGACCCACCGAGGATGGCGTGCAGAAATTGTCTGCAGCCGTTATGGCATAACTTTTCCCAAAACGGCGTGATTGGGTAAATGCTTGATATATTGACATCTTCATTCCCTTATCTATTGGTCTAATAGCGCCTTCTGGAATCTCTTTGAGATTTTTTATATATTTTATTGCGACTGGATAGGTGGCAAGATGTAGCTTGTCAAATAATTCTTGCCCCGCTTTTTGATATTCTTCTATTGTTGCCATAATTTTACCTCTTTCTTTTTATTTAAGAATTTAAGATTAAATGTTAAGTTTTTTGTATGGGTTAAAAAATAAAAAATTTTTCTTTTCAAGGTATCACGAGCATATCACACCATAATATTATCGCGATAATACTCGATTTTAAATATGAACTTCGAGAAGGTCGTGAGAACTAT
>JAUXAJ010000284.1 GCA_030620005.1 Promethearchaeota archaeon
ATCCCGACGGTGGGGATGTAACTAATAAGGGTGTAGGTGACATATTTGCAGATTTCCCTGATACCAAATACGCAGCAAGTTTTCATGAGTTTAATGTCGTTGATTTTTCAAATATAAACGGCACAAAAATAAGTGGAACTCTTGATTCGTTCAAATCAATGGACACTGATAGATATTTGGCTCAATCTAAAACAAATAATTTGACTTTAATGATGAATTTTGAATTAACTAATATTGCAAACTTCACAGAGTTTTATGAATTTGCGAAAAATTACCCTACTGAATGGGAGGACGATCATGCGAATATATTTTATGGATTTGATATTAAATTATCAACGAATATAAGCGATACGAGCATTATTCAGAATGCTGATTTATGGCTATATAATCATACTTATAATAAATGGGAAAATGGTTCTGATGCTTTTGATGTTATAAGAGAGAACGAAAATTTTTATACCCTTCCTATTAGGGATGCGGCTAGTAAGATGATGTTTTTCGAAGCCATGAACAGAACAGATGAAATATATTCTTTAGATTTTAAAATTAACTATACTAGCAGTGGCGCACAATTTAACGTGTCAATCAATCAATTTACAATAAGTGTTCTTTTATCAGAAACAGTTCCAGAAATAGTGCTTTTTGATCCAACAGTACAAGAACAATATTATCCAATAAAGGCGGTACCTATTAATGGAACTACTAGTCCATATGGAGGTCAGTCGATAAACAATTTAAAATCGAACGATGATATTAATTATAGAGCTCAATCGGATACAAATAACCTTACAGTTGAATTTGAGTATGATTTAGTCCCCTACTTGGATAGTTCATCATGGGATTTTGATTTAAATGATTATTATGTTTTATATCCTAATCCGGTAGTCGCTTCCATGCAATTAAAAATTAGTTCAAATGTTAGCATCGATAATCAAAATAATTTGACTACTGCTGTTTTAGAAATTTACAAGGGAGATTTTGATAGTATTTGGCTTGACTACATTATACCTGGACAAAGATATTCAGATTGGGTAAATATAACAGGACAAAAAGAATTTGCTAATGGAAGAGAAAACCAAGAAGTAATAACTTTTAACCATCTCCAAAATTGGCTTATTCTACAAGTGTTAAATTCAAGTACGGAAGGTTCAAATATTCTCAAGATGAGGTTAAGGTATGAATGGAATGGCTCTTTAGCTGGAACTTTCAACGTCTCGATTGATGAAATTAGCTTGACTCTTTCCATTCAAAACGCCATATCTTCTGATATAGCGTGTACAATAGGATTAGGATTAAATAGCGAAAATCTAAACCCTTCAGATATTAATTTACAAAACCTCGGGAAAAACGTACCAAATTCAGGTCCATGGAAATTAAATACAACAGATGGGACCCCAACAAATGGATTCTATGAATTCGAGGTAACTTCCCTTTGGCGTTCCATTAGTTTTGATGTTTATGGAGAATATGAAGTGTATAAACACGATGTCAAAATTAAATTTATTGAAACTCCAGAGACGCAATATTTACTTGGCACGCACTATTATTCCGTAAACGTAACGAGCTGGGACGGAATACCATTAGAAGACCTTGAAATAATATTTGAAATCATCGATATTAATGATAAAGTTATTGTTGATGCTGCGGCAGTAACGAACGCTAATGGAACGGCATCTTCGTCTTTAAATTTCGAAAAGATTGGTAATAACTACTCGCTCATTGTTAAGTTTAACGAAGAAGGTTATTACTCTAGTTCTGAAATAATATCGAGTGAGTTCAGGGTGGTTAGTGAACTAATTTTAGGTGGAGAAGTCTTCTTAGAAGTTCTCCCCTCCTTATTAATCCTCTCGTTCGCTTTTGCCGGGATGATTACCATGAAAAAAAGATATACGAGCAAAATGCGTGAATATTGGTCAGAAGAAGCTCAAATTTTAGACGATCTTTTAAAAATCTCTTACATCATGATAATACATAAAGAAATAGGATTAACTATTTATAACAAGCAAATAGCGTTAGATCTGGATCCTGACCTCATAGGAGGTTTCATTACTGCTATATCACAATTTAGAAGCGAGATTAAAGAAGATACTTCAGACGCGAAAATAAGAAGAGGTTTTGAAATGGAGTATTACGATTTTAAGATAGTTCTCACAGATTCGGAGAACGCTCGAGTTGCGCTGATATTGGAAGGTACACCTTCTGACAAGCTAAAACTGAATCAATGGAACTTTACCGACGATTTTGAAAAGAAATTTGAAAAAATATTTAAACAAGATACGTTTAGTGGAGATATAACTCCATTTAAAGCAACTGAGGAATTAGTTGAACAATCTTTTAATATTTCATTGACGTATCCACTTAAACTTGGAGAAGTTACCAAACAATTTCATTTGGATCCCTTAGAAAAAGCTCTATTAGATGTTGCTAAGGAAATTCTAAAAGAAAAGAAATTTTTCTTTATTTCGAGTTTGTTGAGTTTTGGAATAGCTGGAAGAAACGAGAGCAGAGATCAAATAGTAACCGCAATATTAAATCTAAAACGAAAGGGATTAATAGTTCCTATTACTATTGAATAATAATTATCGCAATACTTCTATTTTTATTAGAAATCTAAAATATATAAGAAAAGAAAAAAAAAAGAAATCCTATTTTTTTGTGAAATACGCAAGTAACAAATGGAGGCCTATACCTATACCCCATCCCGCTATTGCTATCGCACTCCACATGACTCCTGGAGCGAAAATTACGTTAATTATTACGAGATAAATGCATACAGGAATGTAAACACTGAGATGAAGTATAAAAGTCCAAGTAAAGAAAACCGTAATTTGTTTAAGAACAATATAATAAATAGCTCCGTGAAAAACTAAACCTATTAGCCATCCCATGGCAGGATGGATTATTAAGTTTATATCAATTCCTGCGTTAATCATGTCAATACTGATAAGAATTATCCCCCCGAAATAAATTAACACGTGTCCCATGAGTGAAAATCTCCAGAAAAGTAAATTATCTACTTTTATTCGTAATTCAAAATCCTCAAGATTTTTTTCAGCAAATTTCGCTCTTGCTTTTACTAATTCAGGATTAATGATCTGGTCAAATCTTAGTGTAATTACACCATGAATTACAATAATAATTCCCCATAGAACGAAAGGGTAAAATATCCATGATATCAGTAAGTACGAAAACGCAGATTTCATGTACATGTAAATAAGATAGATATTTATCGCACTATAAGAGACAACGTTAAATAAAAATCCTTTAATGACTGGTTTCATGTTTTCAAGATAATTTGTAAAAATATATGATAGTGCGTGAAGTCCAAGTATGACCCCCCAAGCAATCGTTCCATTAATGACATTGAGGTCGGCTCTTCCCGTAAGTGCTTCCAAACCTAATAGTCCTTCAGGGCGATATATTAAGATGTTTCCCACGATAAAATATGCGGCATGCATTATTAGAAGCCAAAACTGGACTACTTTAACATTTGAATAGTAATTTAATCTCTTTTCCGAATAATCGCCGTGTTTTTCTTTTAAGGCTTTCATTTCGTTATCGAAAACTTTTTCCCATGTAAGGAATCCAAAACCGTGGATTACTATAGCAATGCCCCAAATGAATAAAGGCCATGTAAAAAATATTGTTTCTAAGGATACCATTATATTGATTGTAAGTATTAATACATTAACAATCACGTAAAACCACGCGTGGTAAATGAACAATATTCCGAAATAATGACCCCGCCTGATTTTAGAAAGATAGTTTATTTTATCCGTATACATCAAATAGGTTACGACGTGAAATCCGTATCCTATGAGCCAACCCAGCATTGGTATGATTGGCCAGAAAGAGATTGAATTTTCAAATGTAACTGCCCAAATTACGATCAATAATAGCGAAACTGCCAAATAAACAAAGGAATGGAGCGTAAATAGGATTTTATTTGATAATAACAACGCTAATCCTTTTACCGGTTTTGTTTCGAGTTCGTCTTTTTTCATTAAATCGTTTTTACTCATCTTTTTGAAAATGTTATTTTTTTTGAAATATTAATTTAAGAGATCTCAAGGATTATTTAAAAACTTAAGCAGTCTTTTTTTAATTATCAACAAAATTTTCCCCAGAATAATTATAAAATAAAAGTTATTTATTAAAAAAAATTGATAAATCCGATTTTAACTCTTCTAACGCGATTCATTGAGAGAAAGCAAGTTGTATTAACTGAAAGCCAGAGAAAAAACCCTCAAATAGTTCATTACTATAACGAGATAGTTAGGTTTTGGAATAAATTGCACTTTATTATCAAAAAGACGATAAGATCCTTTAAACGTGTTGAAATTATTGATAAGGGTGTTATGGCTAAATATTTATATTCAACATATCGAATGATATGGGAAGGTGCATCTATTAAATCGCTCGTGAATGAATTAAATTTGTCAAAAAAATCGAAAATATGCCCTTTTTTAAAGAAAATAAAGACTTTTTCTTGGCAACGAGCCTTAGAGGGTAAATCAAGAGAAGAAAAATTGAGCATAGAAGAAGCGATACCTACTTTTGTTATAAAACATCTTTTACCAGTGATATCGTTTGATTTTTTGATGAAAAATGTTAGATTCATGAATTACCTCAAGTTACAAGACAAATGTGCTGTTCGCATTAGTAATTTATCGAGTTCATTGCACGATTCTGATGTTATTATGAAGATTAAAAGCAATCTGAAAAAAAAGGGGATAGATATTTACAATGATCAAGACATATTGAATTTATTTCACGTTCCTATTAACAAAAAAAAATTAATTCTTAGAAATAAGTGGTATCTAAGTGGCAATCTGATCTTTCAAGATAAAGCGTCTGCTGCAGTTGTTCAAGTTTTTGATCCAAAGCCAAATGATTTCATTTGTGACATGTGTTCTGGCCCAGGAATGAAGAGTTCCTTGATTGCACAGCTTACAAATAATCGTGCAACGGTTATTGCGGCAGAATTCCATCCCGATAGAACCATGCAGACAAAAAAATTGCTTTATCGTTTGAACGTGCTTAACAATCATCTCATTAATACTGATAGCATCAAATTGCCCATTCGTTTTGAAAGCCAATTTGATAAAGTCTTACTTGACGCTCCTTGCACTGGAAGTGGAAGTTTTTTAGCGAATCCGGAATTAAAGTGGCGTCAAAACGAGCAATTTCTACATCAGAACGTTGTTCTTCAAAAAAAATTATTGACGAGCGCTATCAAGTTTTTAAAACCTGGCGGAGTTTTGGTATATTCAACATGTAGTCTTTATCCCGAAGAGGGAGAATTACAGATTTTGGATGTTATAACAGATTTAGTACCAATGAAGTTACCGGATTGGTTTTCGCCCAGTTATGAAATTGATAACTTTAATATCCCGGGAACTGGAAGGGTTTTTCCATTTACACATCAAACGCAAGGTTTCTTTATCGGAAAGTTCAAAAAAAAGGATGAATAATACCAATTATGGTTGACAGAAAAAGGAAGTTCTGGACGGTCGGACAAATAGACGCAACTGGCGTGAGGGGGCCTCATGAAAAAGAACTTGAAGATATAAGCATCGCTAAATATTCTATATTTACCAATATTGATATGAACAAACTTAAGACGATCGTGGAAGAAGATCTCGGAGGAAAAATCGAAAATATTGGATTTAACGAAGATTGGTGCATAACTATTGAGATGTTTCCTGAAGTGACGATTCACATGGCTTATTCCTACTTTGGAGACGAATTTGGTGATGGTATAGAAGCGGAATTCAAGTTTTATTTCTCGGGAGAGCGTGCTACATGGGTTCCCGGGGAAGACAGCGCAACTTATATCGATATCGTAATAAATTTTATTGAAAAGTTGTTAAAAAAAGAAGAACCATTTGAAAAGGACCATGATAACAAGTCAGAATTAATGCAAAAGGTTCTTATCC
Source organism: Promethearchaeota archaeon (assembly GCA_030620005.1). Next base: position 5,940 of record JAUXAJ010000284.1, read on the forward strand.
AAAGGAATGAGCCATTCGAACTCCTAAAGGAAGCGGATAAAGACGGATTAGCAGAATTTATGGGCGCAAAGGTATGGAAAACCACTGACGGCTGGAAGATTAAAAGAGAAATCTTCCCTAAAATGTATATTGAGTTAACATGGAGTAAAGAAAACGGGCTCGATATTTCGTTCTCAGGCGAAAAACTTCCAACCATGAGTAGTTATCACGTAGAATTTATAGGGATCTTTACGATAAACCATGTTTTAAGATATATTACCGTGAAAAACGAGGATAAAGAATTGCCACACATTTGCTACCTGATGTTTTCAAGATTATTCACGAAAGAAAAAAATTGGAACCACAGACGATTCTAAACTCATCCCTTTATTTATTTATTTATTTATTTAGGGAGATGTAGTTCAAAGTTAAAAAATAAAGAAATAAAAGGAAATATAAGAGCTGGAATTATATTAAATTGCTGTCCAAAATTGTGCTCTCCCCTTTTTTCTCGCACGCCTAATCTTTTGGGAGTTCTCTAAATCTGACATTACTTTCCATATTTGAGAATTCGAAAGCTTGAAATATCGTCTCAGTTCTGGCGTGGACATTTCTGTACCGCTTAATAAATTAACGATTAATCGTTTTATTTCTTCAATTGTATCCTCGTCAGAATTTTCAGGTGTATCCTCCTTTTC
>JAUXAJ010000199.1 GCA_030620005.1 Promethearchaeota archaeon
AAAAACTATGTGAAATGAAAATTTAAAAAATAAGTTGATTTAGATTTTCTCCTTTAATTTCAGACGTGGTGCTAAACCGAGAGACATCATTTCCTGGAGGAGCAATTTGAAAGCATAGGAACAGACAACCTTTGATATCTGTGTTCCCTCCCCACAAACAGGACAATATCTTTTATCCTGATTTCTATCGTAAACGGCTAATAGTCCGCATTTTTCGCAAACTAGAACGACTGTTTTATCTGATTCGTCTAATAATCTTTTTTTTAATAAAAGCGCTGATCCATGGCCTACAAGGCAATCTCGTTCCATTTCTCCAAACCTTAAACCCCCTTCACGCGCTCGACCTTCAGTTGGTTGCCTAGTTAAAATCTGGACGGGACCTCTTGCTCTAGCGTGAAGTTTATCAGCTACCAAGTGATATAATTTTTGGTAATAAATAGGAGCACAATATATTCCCATTTTATATTTTTCACCTGTAATTCCGTTATACATTATTTCCCTTCCGTTAAATTCAAATCCTGTGTCTACTAATTGTTCTTGAAGCTCAGTAATATCCTTCCATTCGAAGGCTGTTGCATTTCCCAATTTGCCAGTATTGCACGCAATCTTTCCGCTTATCCCTTCAAAAAGTTGTCCTAAGGTCATTCTTGAAGGCATTGCATGAGGATTAACAATGATGTCAGGAATAACTCCCGACGCCGAAAAAGGCAGATCTACAGAAGGTTGAACTAACCCAAGAACACCTTTCTGACCGTGCCGAGAAGAAAATTTATCCCCTAGTTCTGGAATTCTTAAATCTCTTACTTTTATTTTCACTAGTTTATTCCCGTCAGAAGTTTCGCTAATTATGACCGTGTCTACTATTCCCTTCTCGTTGTGACGCATATTTTTGGATGTTTCGCGTCTATTAGGTTGCATGAGTTCGAATTCTTCGTAAGATTTGATGAAGCGAGGTGGAGACGTTCGACCAATAAGAACATCCCCTCCATTTACTTGGGTTTCAGGTTCAATTATTCCGTCTTGATCTGATATTTAGCAATAGGATTCGGCTGATTTAAACCCTCTTACGCCCCTTTCAGGGATTTCAAATTTATCAACTTCCCCTCCTGGATACTTTCTTTCTTCAGCGTCGTACGTTCTAAAAAAATGAGAACGAGCGAGACCCCGTTCTATTGAAGCCTTGTTTATAATTATTGCATCTTCTATATTATAACCTTCATAACTCATCATAGCTATAATGAAATTCTGACCAGCTGGACGTTGGTTAAATCCAATGATTTCCATTGGGCTCGTTGTTACTAAAGGTTTTTGAGGATAATGCAAAGTATGGCCTCTAGTATCAAGTCTTAAATGCATATTTGCTGAAAATAAACCTAACGCTTGTTTAACCATACCCGCCTCGTAAGTGTTTCTAGGAGATTGATTATGTTCTGGAAATGGTATTACTGAAGCGCAAATCCCTAAAATCGCAGCAGGTGAGATTTCCAAATGAGTATGTTCCGCAGATATATCTTCTTCAAACATTGCTATGTAAGCATTTTCTTCTTCTTCAGCATCGAGAAATTCTATTATTCCTTTTCGAATTAAATCAGACCAAACGTACTTTCCTTGTACAATCTTTTCAATATCTTCTTTAGTGATAAGAATTTTTTCGTTTTTTATAATAAATAAAGGTCTTGTTGCCCTTCCAGCGTCGCTATTTATTTGTATTTCTTTTGAATCGTGGTAATAACCGATATTTACGTGTTGTCCAATCTCGCCTTTTCTTCGTTTTTCTCTAAGCTGAAGGACGAATGAGTTGTGTTGTTGATGAATACCTACTAATTTCCCGTTCAAAAATACTTTTACTTTTTCCCCTTTTATGTTCTTAACTTCATTAATAGGTATTACACCCAAATCAATTACAATATTTTCTATTATTCTCTCTTCAGTCCCTACAGATATGATTGAAGCAAGTGCCATATTCTTTACCAATCCGCAATTTGGGCCTTCAGGAGTTTCTGCCGGACATATTTTTCCCCATTGAGTAGGGTGTAGATCTCTAGCTTCAAAATGAGGTTGACTACGACTTAGAGGTGAAATCACTCTTCTTAAGTGACTTAACGTGCCAACATGGTTCGTTCTATTTAGTAATTGACTAACACCAGCCTTACCACCAACCCAATTACCAGTAGCTAGAGCGTGTCTTATTCGTTCTGTAATTACATCTGCTCTAACTGCGGTTTTTATGTTTGGTGCCCTTCCCCTAACCGCAGTTCTTTCCAATTGATACTTAATATCTTTTACAAGATTTAAAAATGCTACTCTAAATAAAGAAGTAAATAATTCTCCTGCTAACTTTAATCTCTTATTCGCGTAATGGTCCTTATCGTCGGGTTCCCTAAGACCCATGTTTAGTTCCATGACTTTTTGCGCCATCTGTCCTAAATAATAAGCTTTTTTTATTCTATCTTCTTCGGAGTTTCCTATATGCGGTAAAAGGTATCTATCTAACACTTGAAGGGCTCTTCTAATACGATAATCCTTCGTTTGCCCGATAGCAACTCTTTTTCCAATATAATCAAGAGCATTTTGTTGGGACTTCTCAGGGTCTTTAAGAACTTGAATTTCTGATGCTACATCAATGACTGGTATCAATTCTTTCTGAATTTCTTCGTTTTCAGATATAGCAGAAAAAATTTCTTTATCTGAATGTAATCCTAAAGCTCGCATGAGAATAGCCAATGGAATTTTCCCCGGAACTGAAGGAAACGATACTCTTAAATTTCCATCTTTTTTTCTTTCAATAGTTACTGGAGCTCTGAACCCACTTCTAGTAGAAAACACTTTCGCTTGATGGGTGGCGCTTGAACTTCTACTTGCCTCTTCTGCCAAAATCCTATTTGGTGCCAAATCTTCTTGAGTAACTAAAACTCTTTCCGTACCGTTTATTATAAAGTATCCTCCAGGATCTAGTGGGTCTTCACCCTTGTTTATTAATTCTTGTTCGGATAAATTCTCTAAAGGACACCTACAACTTTTTAGCATGATTGGAATTTTCCCGATGTATATATCCAGATTATCTTCAAATTCCTCTCTTTGCGTTCGCTCATCGATAGTTATTGGGGTCATTTCTAATATAATGTCGGCGGCATAGCTTAATTCTCTTATTCTTGCTTCAATAGGCGTTATTTCCATTGTTGCACCATCCGCTTCCCTTACTTTTGGTTTCCCCACTTTTATTTTGTCAAACTTTATTTTAAATCCAGGGATGTCGGGAACAACTTCAGCGGATTCATCCACTATTTGTTGCATCATATTCTCTATGAAATCGTTGTAAGAATCAAGGTGTTGTCGCACTAAATCTTTTTCATCAAATAGACTTTTTAAAATGACCCATTTATCTTCATTTCTTAAATTTTCAGAACTCACTATTATTATACCCACATGCAATTAAATTTCAATAAAATAAACCACTTTTTAGACTTTTTCTTTTTTTACATAACGGTAATAATTCGCGGAGGTTACTGTCGTTTTGGACTTCCGAATAATTTTAACAACGTCTCCCTCTTTTGCTCCAATAGCCACAGCTATAGGGTCCTTATCAAGAATCTGAGGTAAGTTTATAATTCTGATCTGGTATTTATCTAATAATTCTTGCACTTCTGTTTTTGTCATGAGAATGTGTCGAGGGACTAAATTGTGTATTAAAACATCGATCGATTTTTTTTTGCTCAAAGAAAAAATTCACTTTTAAAAGTTATAATTGAGAAAAGGCATGCATTTCTAAAAAATTTATCCATTTTATCCCAATTCTTCTTTTGTATTATAGGAGAGTTAAGTTTTTCTTAACTGAACGCGTAGTTAAAAACCCAATATCCACTTCTTTTACACACGATATCTATAACTTTTTCAGGAAAAGTAGTAGTTAAGTGTTTTAATATAAAAGGTGCACCCATTTTTTTTTTAATCACAAATTGAAAGAATCCGTTAGGTTTTAAGTAGTTTGGAATTTTTTCAATGATTTTTATAAATTCTTTTCTGCCTTGTCTTAGTGGAGGATTCATGTAGATTCCGTTAAATTTCAAGTTTTTGGTTTTAATTGGTTCAAAATAATTTCCCGAAAGCACAATTGCCTGTTTTTTGTAATTTGACAAATTAATTTTAATGTTTTCTTTACAACACCATATAGCTCGTTTATTTATATCGATAAAGTAGACCTTGCTTTCAGGTGATTCATGAGACAATATCATTCCTATTGGTCCGTATCCACATCCTAAATCAAGCAAAAAACTCGGTTCTTTAGGAATTGTCATGTGTTCTATTAATATTTTGGTTCCTAAATCTATTTTTTTAAAAGAAAATACTCCAGTTGTCGTTTTAAAGATATAAAGATGCCTTCGCAAGCTTTCTCCAATCGTATTTATTTTCAGACGTGCATCAGGATATCGAGTATAATAATGCTGATTGTTGCGTTCCATATTTAGTATTCTTAAAATCTATATGTTAATATTTTAATATTAAAAATCAAATTAAATGCAAAGATCTTACCAATGTGGATATAATCCCCGTTCCATAAAAATTTTATTTGTCTTTACCATTATTCCCGATTTTGCTTTATATATCTGCATTGCTTCTTTCTCAGCATAATTAAATCCAATTAATTCGTGTTTAAGAGTCATAAAAGCAATTTGAGTGCCTTTTTTTATTCGTGCATCAATGTAACAAACGCCAGCAGCTGCAAGGTCTGCACCGTGGCATAAAGCATCAACTGCAGAATCTCTAACATATATTTTTGGAAGGTGTTCAACCATTTTTTCCATTGGTAGGACCATCTTTCTCAAATAAGAATCTTCACCTTCAGATTGAAATATTGTAAATGCGTCTTTTAAATTGTGGAGCGTTACTAAATTGTTATTTTCGTAAAATCTTCCTACTCGAGTTCTTCTCAATTCACGCATGTGAGCACCAGAACAAAGGGCTTCTCCTATATCAAAGCATAATTTTCGTATGTAAGTTCCCGCTTGACAACCGATACGAAATAAAATAAGATTTCTATTTACTTCTAATAATTCCATGTAATAGACTTCTCTTATTCTAAGTTTTCTCGCTACGGAAGATTTTAAGGGAGGTTTTTGATAGAGTTTTCCAGTAAATAATTTTAGTAATCTTTCTATTTTTTTTCGAGGCTCTTCGGAATGTAGATACATGACACAGATATACTCTTTTCCAGCATTTAAAAGAGCGGATAATACTCTTGTGGCCTTTCCAAGAGCAATAGGCAATACTCCAGTAACTTTAGGATCCAAAGTACCTCCATGACCATAATTAGAAATTCCTAAGATCTTACCTACCCAAGAAACTACTTCATGGCTCGTAGGACCACTAACTTTATCCAAGTTTATTACACCATGTTGAAGTAGACTCTCCATATCCCTTTTTTCGGGCTCACATCCATATTCTGGATTAGTACTATCTTGGGATTTTACAATTAATTGCTCTGATTCGTCACTAGGCAATTTGAACTCTGAATTAATCATGCAAAGTCATTTAGAAAGATTATATTTTATAATAATTTATGGCTAAATTAATTTTTATCTCAATATTGTAAAGAAAAAATAAGCGGGCCATGTGGGATTTTCGTTTATGTTCGAATCGAACTTAAAATCGAACCCACGACCTTCAGGTTAAAAGCCTGCTGCGCTACCTGCTTACGCTAAAAGCACGAAATGCGCTTAAAACTGCGCTAATGGCCCCAAGCTTCAATTCTTTTTGATTTTATAAAAATAATATTTATTTAAATCATATATTAAAATTTAATTATAAAAGTAATAGATTATATAAGAATTTTTCTGAAAGCCTATTTAAAGTGTTCAAAACCACGAGTTTTTAATTCATATTTTTTACCTTCTTTTAAAATGAGGATCTTTTCTTCAGAGATCACTTTACCTATTTTGAATAATTTACCTTGATTTTCTTGAATAAATTTTTCAGCAGTTTCATAATTCTCTGGTGCTATTGTAAATAGGTGAATAAATTCTTCCCCAGCATTGAAAATGATGTTTTCAAGTGACACCTTGAATTGATCATGATATATTTTAGCTTCAGTATCGATTAAATCGTCGTTAAAATCGATTTCAAATCCAATACCTTGATTCGATACCATTAACTCAAAGAGAGATCTTGCCAGGCCGTCAGAAGAATCAATTCCCGCTATAGCTAACCTTTTTTCTGCCAAAATTAGTGCTTCCCTTCCTAGATCGTTTGGTTCCAAAACGCTCATTATAGATCTCTTATACGATGGAAAATCTTTTAGATTTCCTTTCCTTTTTAATAATATATCAAATCCCACTCCCGTCAAGCCAAATTTACCATTTGCCACCAAAAAATCTCCAGTTTTTACGCCTTTCCTGTAAATAATGTTTGAAGCCCTTTCAAATCCAAAAATCGTAGGATTGACAATTAATTCTTTTGTTTCATTGAGATCTCCTCCAATATAATCTAAATTTAGCTTTACGCAATAATCAATGATACCTTCAATTAAAGCTTTAAATTCACCGTGTTTCATTTCTTTTGGTAATCCTAAAGAAACAATAAATCCTCTAGGCTTGACCCCCTTTACTATTAAATCACTAGCATTCATTATGACAGATTTACGACCAATTTGATAATGATTCATCTGAGGAGGTGCATCAGTTGTGGATACAAACATGTCAGAGTTAAGAACCAATATATCTTCGGATTTCTCATTTTTTAAATTAAATAAAAAGGAATCGTCTCTTATTAATTTCTTCCCAGTTTTCTTGAATATTAAATTTTCTATGATTTCTATTAATTTAGTTTCCCCAAAATCGCTTAAATCGTTATTAGTATTCATAATTTCTTTCAATGATTATATATTTTTAACTGACAATAATATACAATTAATATACATGGGAGATTTGAATAGTTTTTTCAATTTACATTAATTACATTAATATTAATTTTTTACAAAATAATAAAGTCTGCTACTAAAAGCACAAAATTAAAAATTTATTTTAAATTAATTTTCTTAACTCTATAACAATTGCAACGATATGCCTATGCAGCCTCTGTGGCTTAAAAATCTTGAATTTGTCATTATTTGGCCAAGTGGTATAGCGATAGATTTACCTTAGCGTCGCGCTATTGTAATATAATCGTAATCTATCGATCGTGGGTTCGATATGTCGTGTTCGAATCGAATATGAGCGAAAATCCCACCAGAGGCTTAAACTACTTCCGAGATTACAAATTTTTTAATTATTTGTAAGGCAAGCATTTTAAATGCGTCGGTTATATTTTCTCCTGTCAAAGCGCTCGTTTCCATGTAAGACACACCAAGTTTAGATGCCATTTCTTCTCCTTCAGAGGTAGCCACTACTCGCTGATCTTTCAGATCAACTTTATTGCCCACCAATATCAATATGATTCCTGGTACAGCATCAGTGAATTCTTCATGCCATTTTTCAATACCACTAATACTTTCTTTATTAGTAACATCAAAAACTAATATGCCCGTTTCGGCGTTTTGTAAAAACGACTTCCTCACTTTCTTGAATTGAGTTTGACCCGCCAAATCCCATATTACAAATCGCACTTTACTATCTAATCCTTCAAATTCGCATTCTTTTTTCATGATTGAAGTGCCAATCGTCATTTTATAATCTGTTTCAAAAGATTCTTCAACAAATCTATGTACCATGCTAGTCTTCCCTACGCCTCCATCACCACCTAGAATTAACTTGTACGCATATTCACTCGATTCAAATTTAACTTTCTGAAGTTTATCTACCTTGCGTTCAATTTTCTGAGAACTTTTTTCTACTATTATTTTTGGAATTACAGGACTAACAACGCGTCCATCAAAAATACGAATAATTTTTTCTGTTGTTAAATAAGCGTAAGGAATGATGTGATCTATATTAACATTCGAATCCAATACAGTAACAAAAATAGATTCCGGTCCAGCTTCACAGAATATGAATCGATATTCGTCTGTATCGAAAGTTCTAGTTCCAAAAGTCCCTTCTTTAAATTCGTTTTTAATTCGTGATAAAACTGGTTTTACTAACTCGCTAACATCCCCCTCAATTGCCTTAGTATCTGAACCTCTGGCAAATGCATCAATAGTTAAACCATCTCGATTTACAATAAGTGCAAATTTTAAAGGACTTCCAACAGATTTGTTATACCATTTAAGTAAAGCTTCAAGCTTTTTTGTATTAACGGACATGAAAAGTTCACTTATATTATAATAATAAAAATTAATTAATTTTATTCTAAAAGATAAAAACAATTGAATATAAATTTTTTTAAAAGAAAAATTTAAGGGGTTCTTTTATTTATAAATTTTATATTCTTTTTGTCAAGAAAACCCACTGGTCGCTTGCGCCAGTGAGATGAATTGACAATAATAAGGTTTCAACCTTGGTTTTCAATATATTGGCTAATGATCTTAATAGAGGCATTGCCTATAGACAGGCAAAAATACCCATCATTCCAAAAAGTCTTCTTTTTCCAAAACTCGGTTGAAAGCTCGGGGTACTCGTGCCAAATTTGTCTCATGCTCTCCATCTTCAAGCGCCGAACAATTTGAGAGGGTGAAAGTCGTGGAAGGCTTGTTATGAGCACGTGAATGTGGTCACGTTCGACTTCCATTTCCTTGATAGAAAAATCCGATTTCTCGGCAATAATATTGAAGATCTCTTTAATTCTCTGACCATATTCGACCAAGAGAGTGCGAATCGGTGGGAAACACGCGAATTTTTTGCGCTAGATTCATGTAATACAATAAGGTTTCAATAGATATAAAAAATTAGAGTGCGATGATTTAATGATTTCCCGTTCTTAACCACTTCCTAAAGAGAAGTGGATTTCTTTTCCATTTTAAGATTCAAATTCAATGAGAAATTCTATTAATAATTAATATTAAATGAAAAAAATTTTATAATTTCCAAAATTTAATTACATTAAATTGATTTGAAACCTATTTTTTAAATCTAAAAAAATCGCAGAGATTGCCAAGCCTGGTTAACGGCGCTGGACCGAGGCTCCAGACTCGAAGATTTTATCCCGAAGGAAAGTCTCATAGGAATTCGTGGGTTCGAATCCCACTCTCTGCATTAATTATTGGATTCAGAGTATTGCTTTACAAAAGGTTTAAACGGTCGAATAAATGCTTGTTATTAGATAATAAAAAGAATAGATTTAAGCACAGATTAATTAAAAGAAGTTTGATAATTTTTGTTGTTTAATTTTAGGATTATTTGTCAAGCTTTCCACATATTCTTCAATTAATTCCATGCGTTGCAAGGTGTAATCGTCTAATTCAAATTCCTTGCAAAGCTTTATAGCCCGCGGAATATATTTTGCTATGCCGCCCCGATTCACAGTTAATATGACTTTGTTCCCACATTTAGAACATTTTCCTAAGCTTGAGATGGGCGGTTTTCTATATTTTGCATTACATTTCACGCATCTAAAGCCTTGTATAGAAAACTTTTTCATATTTCCTAAAATGTCAGGAATAAAATGAGTAGATAATATTTTCTCTGCCACATTTTTGGCGTTTACAGCCTTGATAATCTTAGCTAAATGCAATTGTGCTTCAATTTTATCATCCATGCTCTCGTAGGTCTTGTAAGCCGTGGTTGTGGGGCCCTGATTAATATTTTCAGTAGGAATATTGTAACCAATATTTTCGAATTGTTCTGGCGTTCCCAACCTGCTTCTAACCAGATGCATTATCCTTTCAATTTCATGAGGTGGAGCATACCGTTCAGTCGCCTCGTAGAATTCTAAAGGATATTGAAATAAGGTGTCAATGTTATGCGCTTCTACATCTATCTCGTTAGGATCTAAAAGCGTGCCAATAACTAATGTAGCGTCCATCCTTCCGCCAATCCTGCTTGGTAGGTAGAATCTTGAAAAGTTCAGTATTGGATCTAAAAGGAGCATTATCCCATCTTC
>JAUXAJ010000191.1 GCA_030620005.1 Promethearchaeota archaeon
CGTTCTTAACCCCTTCCTAAAGAGAAGTGGATTTCTTTTCCATTTTAAAAATTGAGAATTTAAATAGTTAGATTAATTGAATATTATATATGTTAAATTAAAAAACTAAAGAAGTTGATTAAAAATTCCCTATTTTTAAAATGGAAAAGAAATCCACTTCTCTTTAGGAAGGGGTTAAGAACGAGAAATCGTTAAATCATCGCACTCTAATGTCTTTATATCTATTGAAACCTTATCATATTACATGAATCTAGCGCAAAAAATTCACGTGTTTCCAACCGATTCGCAACTTGAACTGATGTGGATCTTGTCGGAAAAAAACCGCCTCGTTTATAATTTTGCGCTAGTTGAACGGATTGAAAATTGGAAAGAAAACAAGAATAAGCCGAAGAAACACCAAAAATACATTAACTACAAGGATCAACAAGATCAATTGACGAACATCAAGGAGAAATATCCAGAATACAAGGGAGTCTAATAAATAAACTTAATATACGCTTTTATCTCCAATAATTAAGTTATCTTTAATAATACCTTCGATTTTCACGTGGCTTCCTATAATTGAATTTTCAGTAATAATACTTGATAGCACTACGTTTTTTTCAATAACGCTGTTAGATATAATAGAATTTCTAATAATGGAATTTTTTCCTATTGAAACGTGAGGTCCAATTACAGAATTTATAATATTCGTATTTTTTCCAACATAAATTGGATTTTTTAAATATGAACGCTCTACAGAAATATTTAACCCTTGTAATTCTTCTCTTTTTACCGAATACATTTCCAAAAGATAACGATTCCCATTTAATAACTCGGATGGTCGTCCAAAATCAAGAATTCCTTGTTTATGAATAACTGCGGCGATTTTAAAACCATCGTTTACTAAGTCTTGTAGACTCTCTGTTAGATAAACTTCACCAGAATCTTCTGTTCTTCTATCTAAATACTTTTTAATGTGTTTAAATAGCGCAAGTGTAGCAGTATTCGAAAAAACGTAAATCCCCGCAATAGCAATAGTAAATTTTGAATTTGAGACATAATTCTGTGGTTTTTCAACTAATTTTTGAATAATACAATTGTCGTTTACTTCTACAATACCATAGGAACCAGCATCTTCCTTCGGAACTTTCATAACCGTTATAATTCCATCAACATCGGATTCGTAATATCTATACATTAAATAAGAATATTCATCAATAGGAATCATATCTCCAAGAAATATCAGCGCCCCACCTCTTTTATCATCCCTCTTGTTTAATTGTTTGTTTGTAAACCTTGAATGGGCTAAATATACTGCATCTCCAAGCCCCCAATAAAATGGTATATTATCTTGATAACCTCGAGGGATTTGTTCGATAAAAGTTAATTTAAATTTATTATTATACTTTTTTTTTATGTAATTAATAACCTGACTCTTTTTATACCCTACTATGAGGATTAATTCAGTATTTTTATCAAAAGTATTGGTAAATTTTGTAAGAATATGATCAAGAACAGGTTTACCCGCAACTCTAATAAAGGCTTTAGGTTTAGACAATGTAAAGGGTCGAAGTCGACTTCCAATGCCCGCAATTGGTCCTATTATCTTCATTTTTTAAAATTTGATATCTTTAAGTCTAAAATAATAAAATTTCCTACATTTAAAAATAATTAGGATTAATAAAATTTTGATTCATCAGAATCGAAAACCCTTTGTAAATTACCAAATAAAAGATTTAAACCATTTTCTTCCTTGGTTGAGCAGGGAATTAATTCTGCGGTTGATCCTAGTTGAATAAACACTTCAGATATTAGCATTGATAGCTCTCGAATTAATCCACTCTCTCTTTCGTTAGTCGAATCTTCTAGCGCTTTAAAATCTTGGCTCCAATTCACAACCATTTCCGATTGATCTTCGTCCAATAGATCTGATTTGGATAGAACATTTAGTTGTGAAATATTTCGAAATCTAAATTGAACTGAAGCTGCTAACAGCAGTGTAGAAATGAATCCATTTGGTCTCCGCACGAGATTAGAGTCAAATAAAAAAGTAACTGCTCGTTGAATTGATCCAAAACCTAATGAACTTGCAATCAAAGGACCAGTTTCTCTAAAAGCAAAAAGTTCCAGTTGACCTGCCGTATCAACTAATACCCACTCAGGATTGAATTGATCAATCTCGTATTTTAAATCGTCTAAGTGATTAATCATCAGATCAGAAGCTAATATCATTGCTCCATTAGGCCCAAGACCATATTTATCCATGACTTCCTCGAGAACGATGAAATCTCTTATGTCTATATCGGGAACATAAGGCATGGTTTTTACACCAGGGTCCAAGTTTAACGTAATCACTGAGATTTCAGGATTTCTATTAGAAATATAATACGCCAGGTCCCCTGTAAGAGTAGATTTGCCTGAACCAGCAGTACCTATGAAATAATTTAATAGAATTTTAATAAAACCTCATTAAATTTTAATTAGAATTAAATTAATGATATAACTAAAAGATCTTAATTTTAGAATGCAATTAAAGATTTATTTTTATATAAAATGGTAATTAATCATTTATTTCATTCAACTTTGACAAAAAATAGACGGGTCTTTTTAGTTTATTCCTAAAAAACTCAATCTCTTCACTTGTATGACTTCCTACGTAATTATTTACATCCAAGACTAATATCGCATCTTGATTTTTTAGTTTAGCCAAACAAATTTCTTGAAGTAGTTCCCATTCTTGAAAAGAAAATTTGGTTTTATTTAAAAGTCCATCTATAGAACATATTGAGACTAATTTTTGATGATTAATTTGTAAAATCGATTCAATTTTGAAGAAATAGTCTCTAAATCTTATTGAACCAACCAAACAGATTTTTTTTTCTTTTATTTTTGAAAAATTATATTTTTTAAAATCTTCTAAAAACTTCTCGTTTAATCGCTTATTATTCATGATATTTAATAAAGTTCGATTATATTTAATTCTCGCATGAAAATTTCAAATTCTTGAAAAAATTGGATAACTCGATTTGTTCTTAAGAGTTCATAGCGTTTTATTCATTTGTCTATGGCACCACTGCAATTATTACTATATTAAACCTTGAAGAGATAAATGAGAAATTACATGATAGATAAGTATAAAATGAAGATAATATTAAACTAAGAAATTTAAATGATAAATTAACAAATAAATAATTGAAGATATATGAATGCTCCTGATGAAAAACAAGAACTTCGTAAATTAGAAGGCGCTCATCTATATGGTTATAGTTCTGGAGTATTAGCACAAATTATTCCTATTAATGTCATAAATGCTTATATTTTTATCTATTATGTCTATGTTGTTGGTTTAAATGCATTAGTAGTATCTATAGGTACAGCATTAGATGCTCTTATCATGGGTTTTGCCTCACCTTTTTTCGGATACATAATAGATAACAAGAAACCTGGGAAACATGGAAAACGAAGACCGTTCTTACTATATTCCATGCCATTTTTAGTAATTTCTGTAATATTAATATGGTATTCTCCATTAACTCAGGAATTTGGTGGATTCAATTTTGGTATAACCCTATTTCTTTTCTTAGTTTTAACAATGTTTTATCTTAATTTTGCGATGCTAAGGTCTAGTTATCTTTCCATGACTCCTGAACAGAGTCAAGACGAACAGAATCGAATTCAAATTGGCTCTTTAATAGGAATATTTTCAATATTAGGGACTATCTTAGGGGTTTTTATTCCGCTTATCTTACAAAGCCAATTAATCAATCCAGATGATATTTATAATACACTTGCGGATAAACAATATTTAATGGGAGCATTGCCATTAATAGGGGTAATGATCGCCATATCAATTGTAGTTTTCACTCTATTAGCATATTTTTCTACCAATGAGGATTTTTTGTTGAAAAACAACGATGTGTCTAATTCTAATACAGAAACTCAATCAAATATAAAAAATGCTTTTAAAAATTTATTCTATCCGTTTTCTGATAAAAATTATGCTCTATTCATGTTTAGCATTCTCTTTGGGACTATAGGGATACGAATAATTAATAAGGACCTTACACTTTACCTTACATTTGTGCTCTCGTTGAAAGAAAGTGAATTTTTAACATTTATGCTTCCTTTAATTGTATTTGCCGTGCTTGGTTTTTTTGTTTGGACAAAGAGGGCTCATAATAATGGAGTCAAGAAGGCTTATATAGACGCTACTTGGATTATTTCCATATCTTTATTAGCTACTGCGATTCTTCTAATAGAAATGCCGCGGGAGCTTTTATTAGTATTAGCTAGTATATGTATGGCCTCTATTCTATTTAGTTTAGTCGTCGGTTATATATTACCTAGTCCCGCAATTAGTGAATTAATTGATGTCGCACCAGAAGAAATGCTCAAAGATGCTAAGACAGATTCTCTAGCAGGGTCTTACTTTGGAGCTCATTTATTTATCCTTAATATTGCTAATGCTATAGGAGATATTTTGATTGGTATTGTTCTAATTGGAGAAAATGCTAAAAATCCCTTCTGGATTGGTATATTATTTCCTATAGCGGGATTTGTATTTTTCATTTCATTATTAATACTGAAAAAAGTCAAGTTAAAATAAAAAAAATAAATAACCTCTTTAATATTTAATTCTCATATGAACCTTAATACGGTGAATTTAGCAGATAACTTGGAATTTTTAAAAGAATTAGATTCAAACATCATAGATTTGATATATATCGATCCTCCCTTTTATAGTGGTGTAGATTATAAAGAATTTTCAGATCAGTGGATTTCTTTAGAAGATTATAAAAAATTTATGGGTGAAAGAATCGTTGAAATGCATCGTATTCTTAAAAATATCGGTAGTTTTTACTTGCATTGTGATCCCAATGCAGTATTTGATTTAAAGCCACTCTGCGATAACATTTTCGGAAGAAAGCATTTTAAAAGAGAAATTATTTGGAATGTTGGAAGTGTTTCTGGTTTTAAAAGTCAAGTAAAAGGATGGGTTCGCCAGCACGATACCATTTTGTATTATATAAAATCAGATAATTACACGTTTAATAAGCAATATGTACCGTATAAAGAAGAATACATAAAAAAGATGTTTCGTTTTAAAGATGAAGATGGCAGACTTTACCGAAAAAGAAGAAGGGGCAAACAGTATCTAGATGAGAGACCTGGAAATTTGGTTGGCGATACATGGAATGACATTTATTCCTATCAAACTCGCACGAGATCAAAAGAATATTTAGGGTATCCCACTCAAAAACCCGAAAAATTGCTTGAAAGGATAATTTTAGCTTCTTCTAACGAAGGAGATCTTGTAGCAGATTTTTTTTGTGGTTCTGGAACTACATTGGCGGTTGCAAAGAAATTAAATAGAAAATGGATTGGTATTGATAATAACCCAAACGCTATTGAAATTTGTAAAGAAAGATTGAAGTCGTAAAAAATTTAAGTATTGTATAAAAATAAAAAAAAACATGTTTTATTGAGTTAAATAAAGGAAGCGTTCCAAGTAATATGTCCAAACTTGCCCTATATTCGAATTAATAACGAAATCACTGGCATGACCAGCTAGAGGAAATTTGAGCATGATACACTTACCTCCTTGCGAAACAATTTCTGATTCCATAGTCTCCACCCATTCAATTCTTACCTGAGAGTCAGTAATCCCTTGAAAGATCAGCATTGGAGGATCAGCTCGATCAGCGAGCGTTGAAATCCTATATCTGTTATAATATTCGGAATCATACTCTGGGTTTCCTTCCAGAAACATGGAAGGTGCTCCAGGAGGCGTGTATAAAGGAATTATCCCCTTAATTACCATTTTATTACTAAAAACATTTCTGAAATGGTCTTCGTTATACCCAAATCCTATTACACCTGCGAGGTGCGCTCCAGCTGATCTACCCATTAAATACACGGAATCCAATCGCGCTCCGTACATCCAAACATATTTTGACTCAAGTCTTTTTGTAAAAATGCCAATATGGCGGACTTGGTCTTCTATTGTAAAATCTCCCTTCACATATTCAGGCGTTTCAGGAGCTTGAGTAAATTGAAAATCGCCAGCGATTAAACCATATTCGACATCAAATACTACATAACCTTGAGCTGCCAAGTATTTACTCATGGAGATCATGTTCCAAGTCCCTTTACCGCCAGAAATCCAGGCACCTGCGTGTAGGTTGATAATTATGCTCTTCTTCCCTGGTAATTGAGAACTATCTCCTATCGGCATGTATGCATCAAAGTGCAAGGTAACACCTTCTCCTTCGTAATACAGGACATCTTTTACGACTCGAACAGGTTTTTCAGGAAATTCTAAAAAATTCGCCGGAAGCAAATATGGTATCTGGAGAAAATATTGCTTCACGTCTTCAGGGATTTTTTTTTCCCAATCAGGTCCAAACTCTTGTTCAAATTCGGCATTTGCTATAAATACAGTGTAAGGAGTAATTATTAAGGACGCAGAATTTAAGCCTGCAATTGTAAAACCAATAATCGCCATGGTATAATAACGTCTTGGGTGAATTTTTCTTTTTGACGCAAGCAATTTCAACAAAATTATCGTGGCAGAGATGTATATCCCAATTAAAACAACTGAACTCTGAGCAACAAACTGTTCTATGAAAACCGTGATCCCACGTAAGGGTATGCCTCCAAAAAATAACAAGAACGCCCAAAAACTTCCTTGAACCAATAGCAAGACAGAAAAAAGTCCCAAAAGCAACTTAAGGAGGAGCTTTAACTTATTCATGTTTCCACACCTCAGGATTTTCGATTTTCTTTACATTCATGTAAGCTAAAACACACCCCGAAAGAAAAGCACTAAAAAAACCACTACATAGCAAGGAATAATATATAACAAGATTTCCCCATTGGGCGTTCATTAGAAAATTTCCAGCAACAATGAGTAGTAACGCGATAATCTATATTATAAGAAATCCGTATCCGGTTCTGTTTAGAATTTTTCCACTATAATTGTTTTTTTCGACACAATATTCGTCTAAAAAAACGAGACCAATGTTAAGAAACCAAGTGAGAATTAAAATTATCCCAAAGATAACGCCAAATATTATTATTACTGGTCCAATTATGAAATAGATGAGTCCCATAATATTAGACAGTATGTTCAATACAAGCGTTAAAAGAGAAACGTGTTTTATTTGATTTTTTTGAAATTTCATGATTATCACTTTTTATAATTTTTTTTTTAATCATTAAAAAATGTTTCTTGTGTATTAATATCCTCTTCACGTATTTAAGTGTATAATTTAGTATTTATTAAGGATTTAATTTAAAATGGAAAAGAAATCCACTTCTCTTTAGGAAGTGGTTAAGAACGAGAAATCACCAAATTATCGCACTCTAATGTCTCATATCTATTGGAACCTTATCTTATTACATGAATCGAGAGATTTCTTTTAAATCTTCAATGGCATTGTTTGTCCACTTTATTTTAACCATTTTTCTAAGATCTCTTTTGCTTCTTCATGAGTATATAAATTACCTTCTTCAGAATCTTTTAATCCCTTTAAAACCTTCTGTCGAACATATATAGCATCAAGAATTTCATCTAAACTAATATCATCAGGTAGATTTTTTAACATTGATATAATATCTTCTTTTTCTGTTGCCATGATTTATTACCTCAACAATAATATTAGAATCTAAATATAAAAATCTATTGCAAATATTAAGTAGAAATCCTTTTTTCTATTTTAATGATTTTACTTATTTTTTATCAATAATGATATTTTTAATTCCTATCCATGCCTTAGCGCCATCAAAATCGTGAACGATTTTCCTTTTCGGAGATTCCGCTCTGTCTAACAAGTATTCAATTTCCTTGCCTAAGATAAGATTTTTTTCTTCTACAATATAAGCAGACTTGGTTAATTTTTCGTTATTTTTTTTCAAGTATTCCATGAGTAGCTCTAGCGACTCCAGATTAAGGAAGATAAAATTTAGCCCATCAATAATTATTGAATAGTTATTTAATTCTTTGATTTTTTCGTCAAATTCTTCCATGAATCGTTTAGCTATAGAAGGTGGAAATGTTCCGATTACTTTAAAGTAAAACGAGTTCTCTCCAATCTTTTCTAATTGATACATCTTTTTTTCTTCCTCATTAAAAATTTCTATTTGGAATAATATTTGGAGTTTATTTTTATTGAATATATTATAAGATTATAAGAATTGTCAATAAAAATTTTTTCATTCATTATCATTTAATATTATTAATTGAAAACCTTAAACTTTGTAAAAATTAACCATTCACGTTTTTCAGTAATGATTTCATTTATCATGGGCATTATTTAGTTTAAACAACGATTGAATGAAGTGTTGCATTCTAACTATTCCTAAAACAGCTAAATAAATCAAGGGAAAAAATCCGGCATATATTAATCTAGCTACGCTTAAAGCTACGAGTATTTGGCAATAAATCAAAATCATGAAAATTCCATAAAGTTTTATCCACTTGATAATATCCTTGATTTTATTAAGTAAACAAAATACTATTAATAAACCCCATATCCCAAAAGAGTAATAATATATATCGTATCCTTCAAAAAATTGAGTTATTCTTAATCCTGTAAACCCACGTAAATCCATTATTAAGCTAAAAATATTAAATTCTCTTACAATCAACCTAAATGTTATAAAAACGGCTAATGCAGGTAATATATAAAAAGAAGATTTAAAGAAATCGTAAAGAAATTCTTTCTTATTTTCTTTTTTATTTTCTTCAATAAAATTATAAATCAAAAAAACAGGAATCGTGAATAGAACGATTTCCTTTGTTAATGTGCCAAAAATCAAAAAAATCGAAAATAATCTTTTATTAGATGTAAGGATGGTATAAAAACAGCACATTAAAAACAAAAAAGCTAAGGAATCAACAAGATAAACATTATAAAAATCCATGTGAAAAAAACAATCCCAATATGGACACTTCATGCCTAAATAACTTAAATAACAAAATAGAATAAGTCCTACTAATGACATCAATTTATTAAAATCTATTTTAAGAGTGAAATAAACCATTATACCTGTTAAATAAATTGAAATAAATGAGACAATCGCAAAATTAGTTTGTAAATCAAGAGGTAATAATGCCGCAATAAAAGGCATTAGTGGTCTATAACAAAAAGGAGACCTAATCTCGCCCCTAAAAATAGATGTTATATCTTCTGCCATATTAATATAATAAAACCAATCTGCGGATTCATTAAAGAATTCACAATTTTCGTTAAAAATCGGAATTATTAACCGGAGAATGATTAAATATATTAAAAATAGAGAAAAAACAATTATTTCGAAGATAATGCTAAAAAATTTATCCTTTATTGTAATTTCTGCTACATTGTTTCTAATATTATTTTTTTTCATAACATTCTATATTTGAATTTAATAGGTACTTATTCCTACAGGTTATTTTTAATTTTCCTTCATTTTTAAATAAACTTAGTATTTTTTAAATCGATAAATTCAATCACTCACTTTATTAATATGCGAGAATGCTCATGAATCTCTCAGGAGTGAAATTAGCAGAACGAATACACGCGCGCTAAAAATTGATTTTCTGTTATTCTGTTAAGAAATTTCCATTAGAAAGTATTCGCCAATTTTATGAAGTTATTGGAATAAAAATTTAAGTATCGAAAAGTACAAAAGACTATTTTTAAAATTTAGAAGTGGAAAGTGGGAGCGGCCGGATTTGAACCGACGACCAAATGACTGCGACCCAAGATTTTGAGCCGTTCAAGTCTGGAGCCTGCCGCGATACCGAGTTGCGATCGTGCATAGAGATTAAGCGCAATCTTCGCCACGCCCCCATGTTTTCCAATGCTTAAAACATAAAATAAGGAATAAATTATTTATTTAATCTAATTAAGCATAATATTTCAGTTTAATTATAACAACTAAATAAATGACAAAATCATGCGATTATGTTGATTTATCTGATGCTTTTAAAACAATTTAATTCTTGAATTTAATCTATCTTTGAACCGCAACTCTCGCAATATTCAAAATCTTCCATGTGTCCTAATCTAACGCCACATGTGGGGCAAAAATTTGCTCTTTCTGGTGGCGGAGCACCCTTTTTTAAAATTTGAAATTCAAATGGTTCATCAACTTTTCCGACTTCTTTTACTTGGTGCCCGCAACCATTACAAGATTCAAAATTCGCTTTCAAATATTTTCCACACGAGGGACACTTGTTTATTAATCTTAATCCACAATTTTTACAGAACTCGCTATAAACGCTATTGATTGGACTGTTACATCTCTC
>JAUXAJ010000064.1 GCA_030620005.1 Promethearchaeota archaeon
GGGTCAGCCCCTATACGCATTTGTAATGCTAAAAGAAAGATATCTTGAAGATAAATAGTAAAGAATGCTTTTGGCTCTTTCGACTGCCAAGACTTCTCTTTGTGGAGAAATATATTCACAATTACCCAGAGGTTATAAAGGAGCAAGGCAATTATAAAGTATAAATTCCTCACTTCGGGGATTTTACTGGTAGAATAGGTTACAAAAGGAATTGTTTCACGATAAGAAGTCTCTATCCGCCAACGATCTCCGTAATCGCCCCTTATTTTATAAAATTTATACTTTTTTTTTATGATAGGTGCATGAAATTCTTGGTTTGATGCCAGAACAAAAATATCGCTTAAGATATCTTCCTTTTTTCGTGTTTTGTTTTTATATTGGGCTCTTAATTTGTTAAAACTCTTCTTTCTTTTAGCATAAAAGCCAACCTTATGGGTTAAATATTTATAACCCTTTCCACGCTCATATCCGTCCTTCATATTATAGTCTTGAGCCCTTTTTTTAGGATTTTTTAATGCTTCTTCTTTTAAAGCGTTCAGGGACTCAGAACCTTTCACGGGTGTGATATATGGAATCTCTTTCGAGTTTAAATACTTAAATATCTTCTTGACATAATACTCTCTGTCCATGACAGATAATTCAACCTTGAAATCTAACAATTCTAAGTATTCAATCATTCTCCGAATAAAGGGTTCCTTTTTCTCTCCTTTCTGTATCATTTTCGAGCCGATTTGCAGTTCAAACCCTTTTAAAATGATGGCACATGTATGCCATTTAAATGCTTTTTTCGTTCCTTTTTCGGCTAAGATGCCGATAACGTGAGGATTATCCTTTTCTCCGTAATATAATTGCTTTTTAAAGTCAAAAGCGATTTTAATTTTACTTGGTATCATCCCATACTCCAACAATAGCTTCAAAACCTTCTTATTAATCTCAAGCAGCTTGTTATCTGCTTCTTCCATGGAAAATTCATGCGAATACTTGTTCATTTGAGAAGGATGCGGGAGAATTCTCGTCTGTTTAATATACTTTTTTGTTTCCCCTTTTAATAGTGAATTTAATCGCCGTTCCATTATTTGAGTCCCAGTATTTGGACTATATCCTAATAAAGCGTTTAAAAACATGGTAATTGAGAACTCTTCGCTCGAGTGCTCAATCCTTTTATCTTGACCGGGCTCTGCAAAGGACTTAATAATTGGAACCAAAATGTTTTTATAAAACTTCGGGTTTATATTTAATTGGGAAAAAGGAGAAAACGGATCTTTCCGTAAATAGTTTTTGTATTTAGTCATACATAAGACTATCTTCCTTTTCCTTTATTAACTTAGCGATATAAAAAAAGAAATCATACAATCACTTTTTGTCGGAGTGATTAAGTACTGATAATAGTTTAAAAAATATATAATGATTTCTTAAAATTCTCTTTAGTTATCTCAACAACATTTTTATGTTTAAACATTGAAATTACATTAGAACAAATTCAATGAAATTTTGTTAGAATTTTTAAAAAAAATACTGAATAAATTTCTTTTTGCCACTTTTGTTCTTTTTTTTTTCTACTTAATTAATAAAGACTTTATATATTTAGACACATTAAATAATATAATGAAAGTATTAGATTTAGTTCCGTGAGGGAAACCGGCTATCAAACTTCTTTCATATAATTACTTATCGTTTTAATTATTCTAAACCTTTATTCTTACATCCAAGAGCAGAAATGAGGGACCTTAATTAATAATCAAATTTTTTTACTTTTAAATTTTCAACCTTCTTAAAATGGGTTTCCGTGGTATAAAGGAATGCCTTTCTAATTAAAGCTTCAGCACAAATAACTGAGTCTACTAAAGATAAATTTTGATACTTACATTTCAGTTCTCCTGCTAATAAAGAAACTTTATTAAGTACTGGAATGAAACTTATAATATCCCCTTGGCGAAGATTTTCCATAATAATTTGAGCGCTTGTTTTTCCTTTTTCTTTGCATAAATGTTTAAATAATTCAATGTAATTCAATTCAGACGAAAAAAAATTTATTAACTTTCTTTTTTTAGCAGTAATTTCATCTACAACCTTCTTATCATTAATTTGATATAAACCCAACACGCCCGTATCAAGAATAATCGTGTTTTTCATTTTAAAGCAACTTTATATAACCTTTCTTTTTCTTTTTCAATTTCAATCAGCCTTTCTTTCGAGATTTCTTGTATAATTTTAATACCCGTTTCTCGATCTATTATCCCTTTCATTTTTTCTTCATCAATATAAGGCAAGATCTTCACACCTTCTAAGGGATGGTCTATAATTATAACTTTACCACCATCCTTCCATCCATATTTTTTTCTTAATTCAGAAGGGATTGTAATTCTACCATGATTTGTGATATTAACAATTGTCATGTAGATTATAAAAGAAAATATTGATTTAAGTATTGCTAACAAATATATTTATTTGCTTAGCATTCTTTTTTATTTAAAAATATTGGAAAATAATTCCTTTCTTTTTTTATTTGCTAAGCACTAGATTTTTAATTTAGTAAATTATTTTCTCACTTTAAATTGTCAAATATTATATAATTTATACATTTAGACACGTTAAATAATATAATGAATTTCTAAATATGGATAAAGAACATGAAGTTATTAGATTTTGTTTCGTGGGGTAAACCTGCTATCAAATTTCTTTCATATCTCAATAATCATAAAGGTGGTTTTCCAATTAATGTAATGTTGCGTCATTCAGCTCGTGAGGAACAAAAAAAACTTGTGGAGATTTTTAAGGCGACATTAACTCAACAAGGAAAGGACGCTGCATTTGAATTTGGAAAGGCTTTAACGATAGATCGTAATTATCGCTTTTTTCATAGTCCTATTCATAGGTGTGAAGAAACTGCTGAATACATTAAAAAAGGTATTC
Source organism: Promethearchaeota archaeon (assembly GCA_030620005.1). The sequence goes on from JAUXAJ010000064.1 coordinate 2,914, forward strand.
AAGATAATGATGGAAATACTCAATTATTGGGCGGAGTGCTCAGTTTACTCCAAATAAAATCTACTAAGAATAAATTTATTTTTTATCGAGATAGAGATAAAGGGGATTTCATGAAAAATTGGTTAAACGGAGTATATCCAGCTGAAGAAATTGAAAATACAATAGATGTTGCTCAAAGAATCGTACATGATATGATGAAAAATCTTAAAACAATTAAACCTAACACGATTGATATCTACATAACTCATGATTCGCATCTCATGATACTTATATATTATTTGGTTGGAATTCAGGCTATAAAAGGGTGGCCCCAATATTTAGACGGATTAATTTTACAATTCAAAGATGGCATGTTAGTTATTTACTATAATGGCGAAATCTTAGAAGTTAAATATCCTAATTGGTTGAGAAATTTAATTTCTAAGGAATAAACACGTTATTTAAATTCTTTTAGGATTCCACAATCCGTCCAAGTTCGATGAAATTTTGTTTGAGGAAAAAAAAATTTTTACTAGTAAACTCAAATTTTACTTTTATCTATAATTCCTAAAATTGCATCAGCGCAATTAATTCCGCTCCGAGCAGCATTCTGAGTGCCAATTCCATGAGCTGCTCTTCCTGCAGTGTCTCCTACAACATATAATCCTTCAATATTAGGAATAACGGAAGAAGGTTTATTTTTACCGGTTTGTGCAGGGGTCATCCCCAGTCCTTCAACCGGTCCTTCAGGCTTTCCAGTAGAGGCGACAATGTCCTTAGGATAGGATATATCGACAAAATCAAGTTTTTCGTCTAGATCCGGAAAAAAGGAATGGAGATCATCCCAATAAATTTCCGTCCATTTTTCCCAATCGGGACCCTTCGAGGGAACTAGAGTTCCAAATATAGCTGTCTGATGACCAGGAGGAGCGAGGTTTGGGTCGATGTTAGAAACAATTGGTCCAAAAAAACCGTTAGATAAAGGAGCTCCAGGACCGTATTTATCGCCCCAATCGTGAAGCGTTGGGTGATAGCAATTAATGAAGCTCCATTTTTCAACCAAGGGCTTTTTTAGCGCGAGTTTAAACGTGATTGAAGAGAGCGACGGCGTGAGACTCTCGATTTTTTCCATATATTTCTTTTCAAAATAATCTTTTCCAACCAAATTAAGAATGGTCCACTTTAGGCTTAGATTCGAGACTACAATTGGGGCTTCCATTATTTCTCCACCTATCATTACTCCTTGGACTTTATTACCTTTAATAACAACGCTTTCTACCAGTGAATCTGTCCGAATTTCACCGCCATAGTGCTTGATACCTTTAGCAATTGCGTCAGGAATCGCTTGCGCTCCACCACTTACAGGATATTGGGTTCCATCTTGCGTCAACATTTCTGTTTTAAAACAATGAATGAATTCTGCTGCGCTTGCCTTTGAATTGCCTATACAAAACATGGCCGCATTTATAAAGGCAATAATTCCGTGGACAAAAGGATCCTCTGTAAAATTATTTAACCATTGAAAAACGGTTAATTCTTCTTCGTCCAATTGCTTTAATTTTCTTTTATTAGTCGTCATGAGCGATGAAATTACCGTCGTGAGGTCTTTTTGTGTAGTTTTGTTTAAGCTAATGGGGCCATTAGAACGCTTAGAGCCCTCACCTTGGTCGTCTCCCTTAACTCCTTTTGGTCGCCTGGATAAAGAACTCAAATTTAAACTGGAAGGAATATAACCCTCTTGTTTGTATACTTTCATGACTGTTTTTTCGTTAATGTGTTTGGCGAACTCCAGGTAATTTAAGCCTAACCTGCTAAATACTTTTCCAAATGGTCCGTTTAAACCAAGGGAAAACATGTGAACTGCCCGATCCAAGGTATAACCTTGCTTTTGATAGGAACTGCACGCACCCCCCATGTATGAATTCTTTTCTAAAACCGTTACTTTGTGACCTCCATGAGCTAGCAGAGCAGCGCAACTTAATCCGCCAATTCCAGCTCCCACAACTATGACATTTTCTTTCATTATTTCTTATACCTTAGTTAAGAGTGATAAGAATATTAATTAAATTTATTCCAATTTAATATTTACTAAGCATAATAATAAATATTTTTTTCACTTCTATACAAACATGGAAGATCAAAATATTAACGAAAAATCTTTGAATTCTTCGGAGACAAACATGAATCTAAAGACTCAGAAGGAAATTAGTAAAGAAGAAAGTGTAGTTGAGTACCTAACAAATTTGTCTTCGAAACTAAAAAAAGTAAAAGATCGTGAAAAGAAGATACAAATATTAGTTGACTTTAACGAATATTTGAAATTAAATGGAGATATTATTGAAAAGAAATCCCCAGATAAATTAGTAAGTATTTTGAACTCTTTATAAAAGTTTTAAATATTTTTAAATTTAAATAGTTTATAATAATTCAATCCAAAAAAGTAAAAAATTGATTTTTAAAACAAGGTTGAAAAAATGAATAAGTATGACATAATTATTGTTGGAGCAGGACCCGGTGGTTCAACAGCCGCTAAGGAGGCTGCCGAAAAAGGATTAAAAACGGTTTTCTTTGAAAGAGGTCGAAAACCTGGAGAAAAAAATTCATCTGGATGTGGTTTAGGACCAAGAATGTGGCGGGAATTCGCAATAATGAAAGAATTAACGCCTGAAAAGTGCCCTTCAATGAGACCAGGGGCAGCAGCGCGCAATTACTTTATAAACGAAGACGATATCGTTGCTGGTTACGTGATGGCTAGGCCCACGGAAAGCGTGTCCTACGAACCTGCTAAGTCGTGGATCACGATGAACATATATCGTAGCGAATTTGATCCTTGGATCGCGGAGTTTGCCGTGAATGCTGGGGCAGAATTAAAAAATTCGACCTTAATAGTTGATCTCATTAAAAAAGAAGGAAAAGTTTGCGGTGTAGTTGACGACAAGGGCGAAAAACACGAAGCACCAATCGTCATAGGAGCAGATGGGGTAATTTCAACTGTAGCAAAACAGAGCGGCTTAAGGGCGAAATGGGCACATGAACAGGTTACTTTAGTACCGCAATACGATTTTCAAGCGCCTCCTAATAAGATTGACGATATCATGGGAGACGAAGCGTTGGCGGTGTGGTGGTCTTCAACTTTTCCTGCTTCTTATCAAGTCTTTTTTCACGACGGCTTTCATCAGGGATTAGGCAACTGGATGAGCTGGTGGGATAAAAATCCTCTTTATTATTTAAACAGAGTTATTAATTTAAAGTATTATCAACGATTGCTAAGAATCTTAGAAGCAAAACCTCGAGAACTTCAATCTCATCTACTTCCGTGGATGAATTATCCTTACAATACCCATGCTGATGGAGTAATATTAATAGGAGATGCAGGAGGATTCCCTTGTCCCCTTGAAGCAGAAGGAATTTATCCTGCAATGGTCACTGGTAGAATTGCTGCTGAAATAGCTGTTGATGCGATAACTTCAGGAGATACATCAAAGAAATTCTTATCGAAATTTGACGATATGTGGCAAAAAACGAGCGTAGGGGAAGATTTTGAGGCTGGAAAAGAATTATCCGAAATTTGGCGGGCTTTACCGTTTAGTCCTAAAGAAACGATGTCTTGGTTCGTTCCACTGTTCATGGAAGCGATGGGAGGAATCTACGATTGGTCACAGCCTCACGCTAAGCGATTGCGGCAAATTGCAACACACATAAAATCGTACATGCCTAAGGCCATGCCTTTTATCATGAAATACGTATTTCCATTAATTTCAAAAGTATTTGAAGATGACTTGGATAAAATAATGGACCCTCAAAAGCTAGTGACGGCCATTCCAAAAATTATAGAATTACTACCAAAAAAGAATAAAAAAAGGAGGAGTAAACAAAATTGAAGGCGCAAGATTTTGACTTAGAGGGGTTAACAAAAAGAATTTCTGGCACGGGAGATTTCATTTCGGTGGATAACAATAAATGCAACAGATGTGGTCGATGTCTTATCATCTGCGTGAAAAGTCTGTGGAAGCAGAAAGACGATAAAATATATATAGTAGAAGATTACCAATCAAAATGCTTGGAATGTGCAGCTTGTTATCAAGTGTGCGACGCAGGAGCTATAAGTTTTCGCTATCCTGCTGGCGGAACTGGGGTCGTGTACGAACAAGGTTAACTATTAAAGTCCTAACTCGCGCAAATTAAATAACATTTCTTTTTGAATCTCATTTATTTGGTCTGGAATTTTAATTTTTACTTTAATTAAAAGATCGCCTCTTTGATCTGAATTCGCTTTATAATGACCTTTATTTTTCACTCGAAGATTAGTCGAATCCTTCGTCCTTAGAGGAACTTTAATAATAATATCCCTAGTTATTCCAGGTACTTTGATTTCACCTCCAAGGATCGAAGTTGTAAATGGAATTTCTCGGACTATTTGCACGTCATCACCTTTTATTTTAAAGATCGGATGCTCTTTAATGTGAAGTACAACATACAAATCTCCCGGTTTTCCTCCGTTTTCTCCAGGCATTCCTTTTCCTTCAAGTCGTAATTTTTGTCCTTCCTTAGCACCTTTTGAGAATCTAATAAATAGTAACTTTTTCTCTCCAGTTGTAAGATCCTCATGTCGGAATTGCCTTTCTCCACCCCGAAACGATTCCATGAAAGTAATTTCCATGTCGTATCTTAAGTCATCTCCATTTATAGGCCCACGAGTTGTTCTAGTTCTCGCACTACTTGTTTTTTTTAAAGACACGTCGTAAACATTTTTTAAATCGTTAAAGAAATCGGTTTTACGTTCCTGCCACTGAGAGTTTTTAGGATAACGAGTAAATTTAATTTCCTCTACCGATTCATGTTCAGAAGAGCGTCTCGATTGTTTTTTTGGTGTCTTATAAACCCAAGTCCGTTTGCTGCCAATAAACCCTTTTCCATATTGATAGGCGCTCGGATTTTTCTCAACTTCCCTAATGTTGTCGTACATTTTTCTTCTTTCATCGTCACATAATATTACATACGCCTTATTTATTTCTTTAAATTTTTCACCTGACTTTTGCTCATCTGGATTCACATCGGGGTGAAATCTCCTCGCAAGCCTACGAAATGCCTTCTTAATTTGTTCTTTTGTTGCATGTTCATTTACTCCTAAGATCTTGTAATAATCCTTCAAGTTCAACAACTATAGAAATATCATTTTTATTTAATTAATAACGGGAATAAGATTTAATAATCAATTAAGACAAGATATTTCCAATATATTTGTTTTACGGAAACATAAATTAATAAAAAAAATTAACCCTTACCAGATAATTTTAGCATCATTGAGGGAAGAACTTCTTCAAGATGATCTTCTTCCGTGATTGATACAATCATGGGGGAAATTTGCTCCAATTTTTTCTCGAAATCTTCTGGATCCTCCAGTAGATTTAAAACTAATAGAATGAAATAATTAGTAATCGTTCCACTATAATACGAAACAAAATTAATATCATCACCAGTCAATCCAGTAGTTCCAGGATCTCCAGAAGAGTATTGATGCATGTTATACATTTGTAGCAAGGTTTTTTGCGATACTTTTAAATCAAAATCTTCAGGATATGTAGCTAATGTTTCTAAACCGACTCTTTCATTCCATTTCATTACTATTATTCCAGCGGGCATTACATGTCTCCGTTTTAAAAAAGATTTGAAGTTTCTTGTAAAACAATAGATTGAATGTTTTTATTAAATTACAAGAGAAATTTTTTATTTATTTGTCTTTCCAAAACGATAATGTTGTACCCATGTGGATAGTATAAAAAGATTTTATAAAAAAATGTAGAAAAAAATTTGATGAACTTTATATAATTTTTATCGTTTAGCCTTATATCATAAATCTAATTCTTCTACGATTTTTTTCTCAAATTTTTTAAGCAATTTTAATTTCTTATGCCAACGTCTATAATGATACCACATTAAAATTAAATAAAAGATCAGAACGATCGCACCACTGAAATTTAAATAGAGAACCATGGGGAATATAGCAATCAAGTCCCTATCAATGAGAAAAGCAACGATATAAACAAAAAATCTGAAAGACCAATATAAATAGAAGAAGGAAAATATATTTATTAAAATAAAAATCACTCTTATTCGTTCCATGTGGATAACAATATCATAAAACAAGTTTGTAAGCGTGATATTGTCTTTGGTTGGGATATCTTCACTCAACACTTGAATTTCCATTAGTCCTTTAAGATCCTTTACCTTATCATATTCTAGTATTTTTGAGTTCCATTTTTTTAAAAATATGAATTGAATAAGCGTGAATATAGAAATTATAAAAAAGATACCGGAAGGAATCGTTATATGAAAAAATAATGCGATTTTTTGTTCGAAAGTGAAATCAAAATCAGGTTCAGGAACGGGATCAATAAGTCCACTTCTAAACAAAATCACCCCGATTAGAATAAAAATGATATTAATTATAATAATTGTTAACGAATATATTGGAAATAACGCACTCATCTTCAAGTATGATCGTTCTTTTTTAATATACTTTAACCCACCTATTTCAGTTTTTTTTAAAAAATCTCCATTTGAATTGCTACTCTCTTCTTTATTTTGGAACTTGTTTTTATCGTCAATATTATTCCTTTTTGACATTAATTTATCCTCGTCTCATATTTGTAATTTTCACATAGAATTCATTTTCTATTCTAATTCAGCATTAATCTTTACAAACCATTCATATCTTTCCCTTCCAAGGTCTGTAATATTATATAGTATGATGGTTCTTTCACCCCAAGTTTTTTCACTAGATTTGATGTAATTCGCCTTTTCCATTTTGATTAGATATTTTTCAGCCGTGGATGTTTTCAATTTACAATACTTTATCAATCCTGATTTGTTAATACCAGGTTTTTCATATGGATTAGAATATTTCTTACGGAGTATGCCCTCTAGTATGTTTTGAATGATCAAATTAGATGTTCGATAGTTCTTTTTTTCCATATTATATATCAGATTTTACACGAACGATTCTTTAATAATTATATTCTTCTCCATTATATTTTATCTTTTGTAGGCTCTAATTTTTTTCATATTTTTTGTAATTTTATACCTCTCTTTTTTATTTCAAACCTATGATGATATTTAATTAATTATTTATAAGATCTGTTGGACCATTGGTATGAAACCTTTGGTTCGGAAGCATTTTAATTCTAATACTTTGTTTCTTAAATAAAGAAGATTTAACAAAAAATTCACCTTTATGGTTGAAAAAAACATGAATTATGTTGTAAAAACGACTAATTTGAAAAAAACATACATGCTAGGCAAAGTCCCTGTACAAGCTCTTAGAGGAATTAATTTTCACGTCAAGGAAGGAGAATTTGTTTCCATTATAGGACCTTCTGGATCGGGGAAATCTACGCTTCTAAACATGATCGGCGCGCTAGATGTCCCTACATCGGGTAAAGTGATCATTGGAGGAAAAGACATTTCTAAGTTGAATAACAATCAACTCGCAGATCTAAGACAGGAAGTTGGGTTTGTATTTCAATTCTTCAATTTAATCAACCGTCTAACTGCCTTCAAAAACGTCGAGCTCTCGTTAAGCGTGCAAAAAGTTCCAAAAGAGAGAAGACGGCGAAGAACCGAAGAGATTCTCAATTTGGTTGGATTAGGAGATAGAATGGACCATAAACCTACTGAATTGAGCGGAGGACAACAACAACGGGTGGCAATTGCGAGAGCGTTAGCCAAAAATCCTAGATATTTACTCATGGATGAGCCTACAGGCAATGTAGATACTAAAACGAGGGATAAGATCATGGATCTTATAAAAAGTTTAAACAAGAAATATGGAATGACAATAATCATCATAACTCATGACATTGAAATTGCTAAAAGATCAAGACGCATGTTACATTTAGTTGATGGAAGATTGGTGAAAGAACCTGAAGAATCTGAGTTTTTTAGCAAAGAAATTATGAGCCTTATCGATAGTGAAGGTTCTAAAATTATCATGAAAGAGGTGGCACAACGTGAATATAATTGACATCATTAAGTATTCGGGGAGTTCTCTTAGAACTCAAAAATGGCGCACGATGCTTACAGTACTAGGCGTCCTTATAGGTATTGCGGCCATTGTAGGATTATTAGCTCTTAGTAATGGTTTTCAGAGTTCAATGACCGAGCAATTTGAAACGGGTTTTTCTACTAAGGTTGTTCAAGTAACTCCAGGTTCTGGAGGATTATTTGATGGTGGGAGTAGTTCCGATTCTGATTTTACATTAATTCTTGATGACCAAGATACAATTGAATCCATTGAACACGTTGAAACGGCGATGCCTGTTGTTCAAAAGATGTGTACGGTAGTTATAGATGGAGAAGAAACTTCAATTTCAGTATACGGAGTAGATTTTAAAACATATAATGACATTTATAGTAGTTTTGAAGCAGAAAAGGGTGGAATTCCATTGAATGTGGAGGATGAAGAGTTTGTGATTGGATACTACATACATGCCTCATCAAGCGACGATACAATTTATTACAATGTTGGAGATGAGCTTACCATTAAGTGGACCATTAGAGAAGGAACCACTTTTGTAGAAAAAAGCTACAAGAGTACTGTTGCTGCCGTTATTTCAGAAATAGGAGGGATGAGCATGGGGGGAGGTCCTAGTGACAATGGGATTTACATTCAACTAGATTTGGCAACGGAGATTTTTGACACTGACGAAGTTTCTTCATTTCAAGTATTACTGGATGACGATTCAGAAGAAGTAATTCAGGCTGTAAGCGAAGATATTGAAGAAGCCTTTCAGGATCAGGTAAGTGTAATGTCATCTACCGCTTTATTAAGAACGATGGAAGGCATGTTTAGCACCATGGAAATTTTCCTTGGTGGTATTTCGGGGATAGCATTAATAGTTGCTGGCATTGGAATCATGAACATTATGATAGTTTCAATCTTAGAACGTACACGCGAAATTGGCATATTGAAATCTCTTGGACTTAAAGATCGGTCCATTTTGCTGATTTTCATGTTTGAGAGCATTTTAATTGGCTTAATTGGTTCAGTATTAGGGATATTAGCTGGTTGGGGACTCTCCAATGTACTAATGAGCATGATGGGAGGCATGATGGATGGTGGAGCACAAGCGCCCGGAATGTCATCAATGGTTCCGGTCATAGATCTTCCCCTTATACTTCAAGCGTTATCCTTCGGTGTAGCAGTTGCTGTCATATTTGGTCTTTATCCCGCATGGCGTGCTTCCAGGCTAGAACCCGTGAAAGCACTAAGATATGGATAAACAACTTAAAAATTTTTTTTTCTTTTTACAGAAAAGGAATGCCAATCCCTTTTGCTGTATTAGTTCAAACTTCAATTTTCAATTTCTTAATAAGTTCTTTATACCTTGAACGGAGCGTTACTTCAGTAACTCCTACTACTTCAGCAACATTTTTTTGAGTAACGTTTTTATTGTGAATTTTACACGCCAAATAGAGCGATCCCGCACATATTCCTTTAGGATCTTTACCACTAATGGGAATATTTTTAACATATTTAGAGATAATTTTATTGGTCGTGTTCTCAATTTCAGCGTTTAACCCTAGTTCTACAATAAACCGGGAAATTAGTGAAATTGGGTTAATAGAAGGAACTTTTAACTTCAATTCTTTTACTAAAGTGATATAACACCTCCTAACATTCTTGGCACTTTCAGACGTCTGGTCTAAGATTTCCTGAAGGGTTCTAGGTATCTTCTTTTTCTTACAAGCGAAATATATGCTCGCCGCTACCATTCCATTAATAGACCTGCCTCGAAGTAATTTTTTCGCAAATGCCTGTTTATAAAGTCGCATTGCTTCCCTTTTGGCATGATCTGGTAAATTTAAATTACTACTGATTCTCTTCAATTCAGTCGTGGCAATTAATAAATTTCGCTTTTCCCAAGTCACTCTTGAATTCCATTTAGCAGCTCGTTTAAGGTCTGGATTTGTTATATTTTTCCGATCAATAACCGTAGAGAGACCCATATCGGGCAACAATATTGAAATTGGCGAACCGTGTTGCTCTCGTGCACTCTTTTCTTGATGGTTATACGCTCTTTTGCTGCCGTGAGCTATATCAAGCATTCTCTCGCTTATTATTAACCCACAGTGCCCACAAACATCTTCTCCTTTTGCTTGAACATATATGATCTGGCCTCCACATTCCGGGCAGATATTTGTGACATTATTAAAATCTGAAATTATTTCCATTTTTTTCACCTATTTTAATTGAATTAATTTTACCAATTTTCTGTAAAAAATCTTTCATGATAGTTTTTTAACCCCTATAAGCCTGAATTTTTCAATTTTTCTAATAATTCTTTTTGAATTTTATTTAGTTTTTTTGGAACTTGAATCCTAATTTTAACTAATTCATGGCCCCGATTATCAGAACCAATCTTATAAAAGCCTTGATTTTTTAATCTTAAAATAGTGCCATCTTTTGTTCCCGGAGGAACATTCACACTTAAAACTTTTTCAATTCCTTTCACCCTTATTTTACCCCCTAATGCAGCAGTTGTAAAAGGGATGAATTGTTCCACAATTACATCATCTCCATCTAATTTGAAAATTGAATGTGGTTTAACGCTAATATTGATGTATAAATCTCCTGGTGGCCCTCCGTATTCTCCGGGCATTCCCTTACCTTTAAGACGCAATTTTTGCTGGTCCTTGATTCCCCTGGGAATTTTAACTTTCAATGTAGACTTTTGCCCAGTTGATGGATCTTTATAGGAAATTCTTTTCTCAGGATTTCCATGAAATGCTTCATAAAAATCAATTTCCATGTCATATCGCAAATCTTCTCCTTCTCTTGGTCTATTGTAATACGCACTTGACCTCGCTCTGGTACTACCTCTCCTATTGGAAAACACGTCATATATATCTCCTAAATCGTTAAAAAAATCAAACCCTCCAGATCCACCATTCCCTCGTGATTTTCTAGAATTTCCAAATATATCACTAAAGTCAAATCCTCCGGGCGAGCCTGAAGAAGTATAATAATAGGTTGTTCCATCTGACCCACGATGCACTCTGGCGCCTCCTGGCGATCCAGCCCACTGTTGATATGATGATGGATCTCCTTCTACGACACCAAATTTATCGTACATCTCTCGCTTTTTATCATCGCTTAAAACTCCATATGCTTCGTTAATCTCTTTAAATTTTTCTCCCGACTTTTGCTCATCAGGGTTCACATCAGGATGATATTTTCTTGCTAATTTGCGAAACCCTCGCTTAATTTCTTCTTTTGAAGCGTTTTTATCCAATTCCAATATTTTATAATAATTCTTGGCCATTTTTACAACCTCTTTCTTGTCTTTATCGTGAAATTATAACATTTTTAAAAAAAAAATAAAAAAAATTAAATACTAAATATTAAAAAAGAATCGTGGATATTACTCGTACTCAGCGTCTACGACTCCTTCGTCTTGTCCAGTTGCTCTTCTGAATTGCTCTTCCTCAATTTCGTCTTGAGTTTTTCCTTGATATTCATAAGAGGCCCCAGGTGGCATATCTCCCATTCCTCCTGGTGGGGCACCTTGATGTCCCCCTGCCTGAGCGCCTTGTCCTTGTGGTTGACCGTACATTCTCGAAGAAACCTCGTGTAGAGCGGATTGTAATTCTTCTGTCGCAGACTTGATTCTATAAGTATCGTTTGAGTCAATAGCTCCTTTTAAAGCCAAAACCTTTTGATCTATGTTTTCTTTCAAATCTCCAATAATGGACTCGTTTTCCTTCAACAATTTCTCAGTTTGATAAATCAACGATTCCGCTTGATTTTTAAGCTCAATGATTTCTTTAGTTTTCTTGTCTTCTTCGGCATTAAGCTCGGCTTCGCGTATTTTTTGTTCAATTTCGGCTTCAGACATCTTTGTTGACGCAGTTATCGTTATTGATTGGCTTCTTCCCGTTCCTTTGTCTCTTGCAGACACGTTTAATATTCCGTTTTGGTCTATGTCAAAAGAAACTTCTATCTGAGGCACTCCTCTTGGCGCAGGCGGAATTCCAGTCAGGTGGAACTTTCCTAATGTTATGTTGCCTCCAGCCATTGGTCGCTCTCCTTGTAGAACGTGAATTTCGACTGCTGGTTGATTATCTGCTGCGGTAGAAAATGTTTCCGTCTTTTTAGTGGGGATCGTCGTGTTTCGTTCGATTAGCTTGGTAAACACGCCTCCTAAAGTTTCAACTCCTAAAGATAACGGAGTTACGTCTAGTAATAGCAAATCTTTGACTTCTCCCGTCAAGACACCTCCTTGTACCGCCGCACCCATCGCAACGCACTCCATTGGGTCAATGCTGCGTTCTGGTCTTTTTCCTAACAAGTTCTCAAATTTTTTCAGAACGATTGGCATTCTCGTAGGCCCGCCAACTAGAATTACCTTATCCACATCTCCACCTCTCATGCCAGCATCTTTTAAAGCCTTATGTATGGGGCCATCTAATCGTTTCAACACGGGGTCAATTAATTGCTCCAATTTAGCTCTAGATAACGACTTGTTGAGGTGTATAGGTCCTTCACTAGTAGCAGTTATGTAAGGCAAGTTAATATCTGTATTGACGGATGTCGAAAGTTCGATTTTTGCTACTTCAGCAGCTTCGCGAATTCTTTGCATTGCCATTGAATCGCTTCTCAAGTCAACACCATGTTCTTTTTGAAATTCTGAAACAAAGTAATCTACGAGGATTCTATCCATATCAGTACCGCCTAATTGGGTATCCCCAGCCGTAGAAATGACTTCAAATACCTTATCGTCCATTTCCATTATCGTGACATCAAAAGTACTACCGCCAAGATCTAAAACTGCAATTCGCAAGTGAGCATCTTTTTTATCTAAGCCGTAAGCAACTGCAGCGGCAGTTGGCTCGTTGATTAGACGCCTAACGTTAAGACCGGCGATTTTTCCCGCATCCTTGGTTGCTTGTCTCTGGTTGTCGTTAAAGTACGCTGGTACGGTAATTATGACTTCAGAGACTTCTTCGCCTAAATAGGCAGTGGCATCTTCTTTTATCTTCCTTAGTATCATGGCAGAAATCTCTTGTGGAGTATACTCTTTACCATCAATCTTTACTTTATATGATGTACCCATTTTCCTTTTTATTGCAGTTATTGTTCTATCAGGATTGGAAATCGCCTGTCTTCTAGCGGGTTCACCAATTATTCTTTTACCGTCCTTGGTAAACGCTACGACTGATGGAAATGCTTTACCACCGAGAGTGTTTCCTTCAGCACTTGGAATTATTGTAGGCTTACCTCCAATTAATACAGCAGCTGCGGAGTTCGAAGTTCCTAAATCAATTCCTATAATTTTTCCCATTTCTTATCACTTCCTTTTTTATTTTTCATATTTTTAACTTGAATTTTTTAATTTTGATTTTTTTGAAATTTTGACCCTTGCAGGTCTTAAAACTTTGTTATTTAAATAATAACCGTTACTTAATTCTTCTATTATCGTGTTCTCAGGGAGTTTATCGTTATTTTCTACTAATAACGCTTCGTGTTTGTACGGATCAAATATTTGTCCTTCACAATTCATCGGTTCTATACATTCGTCTTTAAGAAGTTTTTCAAAGTTAGTCATGACCATTTCGAATCCTTTTTTCACTGATTCACCGTTTTCTAAAGCGTTAAAAACCTCTAAAGTCCTTTTTAAATCGTCGTAATGCTTTATCATTTTTTCAAAAATTTTCTCTTTTACTTGTAATTGATATCTTTGATTCTCGCGGTCGTTCCTTTTCCTGTAATTTTCAAAGTCAGCTTGAACTCTTAAAAGCGAGTTTAAATACTCTTCAGCTTGAACCTTGTATTCTTGAAATTTCCTCGCATCATTTTTTAAACCAATCATCTCCTTGTATATCCTCTCTTTTTCAGCTTTTATTCTTACGATTTCTTCTTCGAGAAGTTCTGCTTTTCCAGCTCTTTTTTTGAGCCTTTCAAATTCCCTCCTTGAAATTGAAATTTTATTTAAAGGACTTTCGAGAAATTTTCGATTATTGAAAAATTTATCGTAATATTCTTCTAAAACCATCAATAATTCATCTCCCTTTTTTTTACACTTTTTATTCTATTTTTCTTATTTTTATTTATTAAATTCCCGTTTTTTCAATTAGTCTTTGTCAACGATTAATTGACAACAACTCTTTAATTACTAATGTGACTTTACATATTTAAATGTTTCGTTTATTAAAAATAAAAGTCTTAAACCTTGAAAACTAAAAACAACAAGCATAGAAAATGAAATTTTTATAAATCTGCAAAACTAAAAATAAAAAAATTCGATTAAAAATTTTCAGACTTAAGATCGTCAGTAACATTTTTCAATTTATTCCTTCTGATATATAACTCATTTAGTAAAATTAAATCTGTACTCCAGGTATTAATCCATTGGTAATCGTCTGAATGGTTAAAAGAAATAAGAAATTTATTTTGTTCATTACTAAAACAAACTTTTGTTATCAATAATGCTATAAAGAGAGCGATGGCGACGAGACTTATTATGTAATTTTTCATTTTAACCATTGAATCAAGAATTATTATAAAAAATATATTCGATTTCTTAAATTTAATTTTGTTTGACCTTTTCTTAATATTATTTTTTCTTTTCTGATTCTTGAATCAATTAAGCGACAAAATTTATAAGTTCATGAAACTTCATTCGAAATGAAGCTAAATTGCATATTTACTAAAAGTTAAATATTTATATTTTATTAGAAATAATGTATAAATATTTATTAAGTTCAAGGAACATTTTTAGTTAAAAAAAATTATGAGCATTGCTGAGCTTGGAAATAATATTCATAGCACTCTTAAATACTTTAAAGATAAAACTAATGCGATAGTCTGTTCTGTTATTGACAAGGACGGATTTATTCTAGCCACTGAAAAGGAAGATTATATCGATGAGATGTCATACAATAAGAAGATGATAGCTCTCTATACTAACATCGAGTCGCTAAACTTAATCAAATTTCGTGAAAAAACCGAAATAATCTCATTCTCAGAAATCGAAAATAGAGATTTTGGTTCAATCATTCTTATTAGAGCAATCAGAGACATTGGGGTATTAATTGCGGTTTTTCCGGCAATGCCAAATATCGACTTCATTATAAATGAATTTAATGAAGTGATTGAGAAGTTATCCAGTTATTTTAAGCCTTAATCCGTGATTATTATTAAGGAATTAAATTTATTACTCTTCTTCTTTCGAAGACTCAATAATTTCGCCAACATAATAAAACCCAACGAGATTTCCTCGTCTCTGGAATTTTCTTGAAACTATCAGTACAATAACGTGTTCATTTTCATCTAAGACGCCTGCTTCTACCGCATATTTGACTGATTGTTCTATTATTTTTTCAGCATCGAAATTGAAGAATTCGGGGTTTTCAATCTGGATTGGTTGGACGCCCCATATTAAATTTAATTCCCTTACTGTCCGTTTAAACGGAGTTATCGCTATAATAGGTAATGGAGGTCGATATTTTGTAATCATCCGCACGCCGAAACCGCCACGCGTGATTACCAAAATTTTTCCTCTAAAATTTAAGTCTTCCATTTCTTGAGCTAAAGCGTGAATGGCATGTCCTAAAACTTGTGTATGAGTTAATCTATCCGAGTCAAAATCGTCAGGAATCCTCAATGGCATGTGTTCGGTAGCTGTAAGCGCGATCTTATTCATGTAATTAACAGCTTGTGTAGGGTATTTTCCCACCGCTGTCTCAGCAGAAAGCATTACAGCATCAGTACCATCCATGACGGCGTTGTAAATATCACTCGCTTCTGCACGAGTAGGAATAGGCGCATTTATCATTGATTCAAGTATTTGAGTTGCGACTATGGCTGGTTTTCCCTCTTTATTACACATTTTTATCATTTTTTTCTGCCATATGGGGACTTGATCGGGGTCAATCTCGACTCCAAGATCGCCCCTTGCGACCATGATACCGTCAGAAACGTCTAAGATTTGTTCAAAATTGGTTAAGGCTACCGGTCGTTCTATTTTTGATATAAGTTTAATATTGTTGTTTCCATAATTCTCAAGAATCTTTTTCACGTGAAGCACATCGTCACCCGCAGATACAAAAGAAATAGCGACATATTCAGTATCAAGTTCAGCTATTATTTCTAAATCTTTTATGTCTTTTTCCGTTGGCACCCGTTGCTTTAATTCTCCAGTAGGAATATTAACTCCTTTTCTGTTAGAGATTATTCCTCCAGCAAGCACTTCCCCGATGAGATGATCCTGTTCTTTTTTTTTTACTTGAATTTTTATAATTCCGTCATTTATGAAAAAAAATTCTCCTTTCTTCATTGATTTTAGAAAACCTACTAAAGGTATGGAAAATTTATTTTGATCTCCTTCTATTTCCTTTTCATAAATTCTTACTTCTTGCCCATTATTCAAATTGTAAGCTATATCATCCTTAAATTTCCCAACTCTTATTTTGGGCCCTTGAATATCGGTTAAAATTCCGATATATTCGTCAATTTCTCGAATTCTTTTAACTAACTCTCTTTTTTCCTCGTGAGTTCCGTGTGAAAAATTAAGCCTAAAAACATCAACTCCGGCATCAATGAGTTTTCTAAGCATCTGTTTCGAACTTGAAGCGGGTCCGATAGTAGCAACTATCTTGACCGTATTTTCTCTATATTGCATTTTCATTTTAGCATACCTTCATGATTTGATTTGATAATTAATTAAAGATTAAAAGATACAACCTTAATCTTGACTTAAATAGAATTCTTATTTAATATTTATTTTGATTCCTTTTTAATAATCCTTTATTTTTTCCATTTTAAATTTTATTACTCGTGATTTTAGAAACATGTAATCCATTCAAATTACTAAATGTAAAGTAAAAAAATTTTTATCCATGATTAATTAGCATTATTAACAATTTGCTTTTGAGGAAATAGAATAAATGAAACCACATCATAAAAAGGCAATAGAAAAGTTAACAGAGAACCTAAAATCTGACGAAAAGATTGAGGCTCTAATTATTGCTGGCTCAATAGCTAAAGGAATGGAAAGAGACGATTCTGATGTTGATGTAGTTATTGTAGTAACTGAAGAAGAATATCTAAGAAGAAAAAAAAGAAACAAATTCTTA
>JAUXAJ010000101.1 GCA_030620005.1 Promethearchaeota archaeon
GATGGAATGTCAAAATTATGCGGCAAGGAACCCAAATCCACGCTTGAGATTAATAAGAAGGAAATGAAAAAGGGATTATATGTAGAGAAAGTTAAAGAATTTGTTCAAAAACTTCAATGAATTCGTTATTGAGAGATTACTCAGAAATGTTTCGAAGATCTTTTCCGTAACTATCGCGATCTCTTCTTTTTAATAATAGGCGGATATTGCTCCTCCGATATCAAAGAGCAAGTAAAAAAAGTCGCGTTTTTTTTTCGCGTGTTAGTGAAATTATACGAGGATTTTTTATGGGTGTTTAACAGTACCGACAGGCTTAAAAAATTGAACAATGAAGTCACCGTTTTTCTCGAATACTTCAAAAATTTCGGAGAAATTCCGTTCTCTTTGAAAATGGGTAAAACTTACCATCATAAATTTCTTCATTTGACACCCGATAAGATGGAAATTCATTATTTATTAGAGAAACGAGAAGTATGTGAATTCGAGGTAAATATAAAAAAGCTCTACGAGGACAATTATTTTGCTAGGAAGGATGATTTTCGGGATTTCCTCAATAGATATTACTGGAGGAGGGATCATTTACCGTTGTATGCTAAATGGTTTTGATGCAATAAGACCGCTTTTCCCTGCAAAGAATACGACATTCAAGATAAATTGCATTTCTTTCCCGAAAAAGACAAAAAGATTGTCAACGATTTGCTTACGGTTAACAAAAGTACTGTAAAAGAATACACTAGACATTTTACCATCGATGTCGGAGGACATATGATACTATTGAATCTAGATTTAAAAATCATCCCAAGCTTCATCTCCCAGTTGAAATATCTTGAGTCTTTGGACTTAAGCTTCGTAAAGCCCGCAGTAATAGAATTCCCGCCACCGTCCCTCCCTGACTCGATGAAAGAATTGAAATACTTGCGAGAGATTTACATTAACAGGTTTTTTGGCTCATTAGAAGGATTGCGTGGTTTTTTAAGACCTTTTGAAAATAAAGACATAGACATCGTGTTTACGAGAATCAGAAAAGAAGATAGTCTGGCATACATTAAGATTAATTCTTTTGACTTATTTTCCGGGAAAATTTGCTCACAGAAAGTCAATACAAACCGAGGATATTCACAAGTTTAGACCTCCTCAAAAAATAATGACGCGCTTTGTAACCAAGCTAAGGGATTTATGGTTCTATAAAAAAAGACTTAAAAAATTAAAAAAAAAAAACATTCAGGATACCAATAATTAATATTTATCGAAGAGTTCCATAATAAAATTGTAAGTTCCTAATTAAAATTATAGAAGTTCTACAAAGAAATTGTTAATGTTAATTTTAAAAGTTCTGGAAAGAAATTGTTAATTTTTTTTTCTTAGAGTAGAGGGCTGGTGATCCTTGTAGGATGATAGTTTGATGGATAAAAAAAATTAAAAAGGTAAAAAAGAAAGAAAACATAATTAAAAAAGAATACTTAATCTTAACGATTTTCCGCACACTTTACGCTTTCCCAATTTTTTACGTCTTTTTCCATTTATTATTTTTAGATGTCCATATTATTATCAAAGGTAAAGTATTTTCTAATTGGTTTCTTAACGTTCCAGACGCATTTCAACCCCTTGGGAAATTGAACAAGATCTCCTTTTTTAAATTCTATTTTTTCACCGTTTTCGGCAGTAACTTCAATTTCACCTTCTAAAATATAACAAGTTTCAGTTTCATTGTATTCCCAAGGAAATTTACTTACTTCTTTTTCCCAAATTCCCCAAGACTCTACCTTTAGGTCCTTTAATTCCTGTTCTGTAGGCACTTTCTTTTTCATTCGTAATTCACGTTAGATAATTTGTTTTTAAGCGTTTGCGATAGTTGTTATTAATAATAAGATTGTGCTAAATAAAAAAATATTTCAAAAAAAAGTAGAACGTTTATACTAAAACAAAGAATAAAAAACAACAAATTATTTCATATTTATATAATATAATTTTAAAAAAAAAAAATATTATAATCTTAAATTACCATTATTTTATATATTTATCATGATCTTGAATTTATTCATGTTTTCACAAAAAAGTTATTATCACATCTTTATAATTTATTTTATTCCTCAAAATAGAAAATTAATAAAATTAAAGACTCAATTTGCTAAAAGGTTATAGAAAATGCCCAAGAAGTTTATTTTGAAGATTCTTGCAAGTGGTGAAGGAGGTGTGGGAAAAACAACGCTTCTCCATCGCTATATCGAAGGTCAATTCATCTCTGAAACCAAGATGACCATCGGCGTCGAGTTTTTTCAAAAGGAAATAAATATTGACGATAAAAATTGTACCCTTCAATTATGGGACTTCGGCGGGCAGCAACGTTTCAGGTTCTTGTTAGAAAGTTATGTATTGGGTGCAAAAGGAGCTCTTTTGATGTTTGACTTGACACGCCTCATTACTTTGGATAGTTTGGAACAGTGGGTGGAAATTGTAAGAAAAGGGGATCCAGACCTTCCCATTCTATTTGTAGGAACCAAACACGATTTAACTGACGAAATTCAGGTAGACGACGATTACGCTAGAGAATTTCAGGAAAGATTCAATTTATTTGATTATCTTAAAATTTCCTCAAAAACGGGAGAAAATGTTCACAAATCTTTTGAAATTCTTACACGAAGAGTATTAGAAAAGCAAAGTTATTAGCTAATTTTTTTTTCTTACCGGAACTGTCAAGATACAGTAGTTTTCCTCATTCGAAACATTTTTTTGAAGTGTTAGCGGCTTTTACTAACATGAAAGAAATGGAACGAAGGTAGGCTTGCAGTTTGACTGATTCTTGTACCTGCGAGTAAAACCAATGAGCTTGCCAAAAAGCTAAGAATTTGCCGACGTCTTTTTTTTGGAATGACGAGCCCATTTCAAGTTTTCCCTTTTAATGACGAACGCACCGTGATATAGTGTAATTTCCATATTAAACTATTTTTCTTGTAAGAATTTTTACATTCTATTAAAATCTAAAAATTTTTTTTGTCTTAAGAAAATAAGATTAACTTTCGAGGTTTTTGCTTTAATACGCAATTCTTTATCGTTTGTAGCAAGAAAGACTCGCTTAACTTCTTTTTTCAACTCAACTGAATTTCTAAGTAAAAAATCATCAATTTTTTCCCCCTGTTTCTTAATTTTATCAACGATATGAATATTAAAATTGTTCTTATTTTTCTCTAAATAGGATAAGCCTAGTTCATATTGCTTTTGAAATTTTATAGCATTAGGTTCTCTCTTTTTTTTGGCTTCTAACTCGTCTAATACTTGTTTAAATATTATAAATAACGTTTTTCCTTCTAGTTTTGAATTAATCTCATTAAAATAATCAACTTTAAATTGCGAAGGAAGGAGAATAAAATTCGAATCTATTATTACGATGTTGTCAAGCTTTTGATCTTGTTTTTTTAGGATCATATCGTATCTCGCTTTATTATTTTTCTCATTTGAAATTTAAAAACTTTATCAGAAATCTTGATCATTGATGACCTCCAAAATCCCAGAGTTATTGCACACGAATCTTTCCATCAACAGTTACTTTCTTGAGAAAAAACTTTGGCAAGTCTACGGAGATTTCTAATTTTGCCAACGCCTTCAACTCCAGATCCAGAAATTTTCCTATTTATTTTGATGTGGACAAAATATGATTCATTTCTATTTAGATCTCTGTAATGAAAAGAAATATTTTTTGTCTTAAAAAGATTTTAGTATCATTATTACTTAAAACATTCGAAAGATTAAACAATCTAGTTGTTACTTACAAAAATGTTAATTATTAATTAAAGATCTCTATATTTCAAAAATTTTAAAGAAGAAAGGAACAGGGAACGCAAGGAAAACCAAGGCTCAAAAAACGTTACACCATTCCGTTCAGAACACGGGTTTCATTTCTCGATTTGCTGAGTTCTTGACCTATAAAGCCGAAAGGTTGGGTAAAAGAGTAACAAGAATTGGCGAGGAAAAGACAACGAAAGCGTGTTGTAAGTGTGGAAAACTCTCAAAAAGAACCATCTACGAGAGATTTATTAAGTGCGTCTGTGGAAATCAGATTGACCGAGATCTGAACTCTACCGTGAATATTATGGTCAAGTTCTTGAAAATGAAAGAGTTCGGAGAGTTTGAGTTCCTATCGCATCAACCCTCCATGAACGAGGAGCTGTTCTTACAAATGTGGGACGGTTTTCTACGACATACAGTCAAGTCCGCCACGAAAGTGGGTGCGAACTCGTAGGAAACTACTGACTTTAGGCAGTAGTAGTTCATTCAATACACCAATAATATTTATTTTAGAAGACAACTATTATGTTCTAAAAAGAAAAAAAAGGTGTAATAATATTAAAAAAGTTAACGAAAAGGATTTTGAATATAGGAACGGAGATTCTGGCGTAAAGTACTTGATGAGGGGGCCATCTATAGACTGGGGTATTATTTTACTGAAGCCCGGAGAACTGATGGGTAGGCACGGTCATAATGAAATCGACGAAACTTTTTATTTTATTGAAGAAAACGGCGTGATGTTCGTTGACGATAAAGAATACAACGCCCCACAGGGAAGTGTATTTCTTGTTGAGCCAAAAGAATACCACGATATAAAAAACACTTCTGACAAGCCTTTAAAAATCGTGTTTATAAAAGGAGATTACAAGCCAAATGATAAAATCTAATAATAAACTATTAAAAAAATCAAAAATTCTTACATATTAATCATGGCTAAGAAGAAAAAGAAACAAGCAAAGAGAGGAAAAAGAAGGGGTGGTGCTACCAATGCTCCCGTGTTTGTAGGGCGAGTAAAAATGCCCAATAAGAGGAATGGAGAAATATTCGGGCGAATTGTTGATATCTACGGAAATGACCGGATGCAGGTCTTTTGCGCAGATGAAGAACATAGAGTCGGTAGAATTCGCGGAAAAATAAAAAAAAGAGTGTGGATTAGGCGTGGAGATTTGGTTATTATATCCCCGTGGGATTGGGAAACGCCGGTTAGCGGTAAAATGGGTAAATGTGAAATAACTTGGAGGTACCTGAGACACGAGGTTTCGTGGCTTGAACGCAACGGAAGAGTTCCCGATATATTAAATATAAATAATATTTCGTTTTAGAGCAATTGAAATTAATATTTACGCTTCACATTTTGCAAGACTTAATCAACAAGAGCATGAATAAAAACGCAAAATTTTATAATTTAGTATTTAATTATATTTATTAGACTTATCCTTAATTTTTTTTTCAAATTAAAAATATAGGAGAATTCAAATAAGATCGGTGTTGAAAAATGGTGGACGAAGAAGAAGAAGAAATTTTAGACGAAAAAGAGAAAAAAATAGATCTCGACAATTTCATTACGGGTGCTGCTGAAGCTCCTGAACCTCTTACTACTCTATTTGCTGTAAGGACTACAATAAATCAAGAAAGTAATATCTTAAAACAAATATTTTTCAGATTCCGCATGTTGGACACGGTTCCAGATATTAAAGCAATTTTAGTAAGCCCCTTGCTGCCGGGCTACGTGTTTTTTGAGGCCCCTCAGAAGAGAAGCGTCCAAGTTGCGGTTCAGGGAATTAGCCATATTAAGGGAAGAATCGTGCAAAATATAAAGCTTTATGAATTAAAACACGTGTTATTACCTAGAAGCGTAACAGAGTTCATCTCTATTGGAGATACAGTCGAAATAATTAGCGGAGTCTTTGAAGGCGCGAGAGCTATCGTAATGAGAATGCCTCACGACACATCAAGCAGTGAAGATGTTGTTGTCAGGCTATTGCAAGAAGAAACGCCAATAACTATTAAAATTCACGGAGACTACTTAAAGTTAGTTGAAAAGAAGAAAAGGGAGAAAGAAATAGCTGAACCAGTTCAAAAAATAAGAGTCACAGAAGAGATAATAACAGACTTAGAGAAGTCCATAAGTTTTGAAGACGATTTCGAATCTGACTACGAAGAAGAATCTCTAGTCCGTGCCGAAGGCAATGTATCTGAAGTATATACTGATGACGATGATGAATTTGATGATGACGACGAATGGGCTAAGTTCGATGGATTTTAAGCGAGGCTACGATTAATGAATATTTCACTAATTTTTATAATATCCAGATTTGTAGAAGATTTTAAAAACTATGAATAAACCCATCCTATTTGCGTGGAAATGTCCACATAAAATGTCTTTCTTACAGAACTAATTAAACGAATTTTGAATGAGTTTTTATATCACAATTGTTTTAAATTAATTGTAATTTCTTAATAATAATTCAAGAAAGACACTCAAATTTGTTTTTTCAATGATTAAAAACATTTTCATTCAAAAAGGAAACACTGGAGAATTGATCTTCTATAAGGCATACGAAGATATTTTCAACATTAAATTGACCAGCAGTTTTTTAAGCGCAATTTTTTCGTTCGTAAAACAAACGCTAAGGACCGACAAATTATCCGAAATTGAAGTTGGGCCTTTTCGGTTTATTTTTGAAATCGAGAAGGTTGAAAACGACGAATTGATGTTTGCCATATTCAGCGATAGGACTGATAATTTAGTAGAGCTAAGAAATCAATTACGTGAAATAAAGGCCCAATTTCTCAGTAAATTTGATTTAAAATCGTTGACCACGGACTTTACTGGTGAAATATCAAAATTTTTTGAATTTGAAGAAAACATCGAAAACATCATAGAAAAAAGTAAGCAGCTAGTTTCAGAAGAAGTAAAAAAGGATATCATGAAGATCTTCAGCGAATTACACACGTTCTCCTCGTTTGTTGTATCTTCTGCTTTATTAACTCAAACTGGAAGAATAATAGTGTCCTTTTTGGATCCTAACGTGTTATCCGAAATTATCCGGCTTCTTGAAGGAAGATTTTTAACAGGTAATTATAGAGTAAATGAACTCATATCTCTTGAAGATTTTGGCATACTCTCATTGGTCGGATTTAGCCAACATTTTATATCCGTAATTCTTTTTAAAGATCGTTGTCCTTTTGAAACTGCGCTCGTTATTTCAAAGAAATTTTCTGTTAGAATTAAAAACGCTCTCCTCTGAAAAAATTATTATTCAAGCGTATTTTGAGCCTAATTTATAAAATTATTATCAATAATTACGATACAATTTAATGAAATTAACAAGAGGTTAATTAATATCAGTTATATTCGTGATTTAACTAAGACAACAAAGTTCAATTTTTCTATAATTTTCTTGAAATAAGTCACAAGATTTCCATAACCGTAAGTTTTTCATTAAAAAAATTAAAAAGTTATTTCAAATTTTCCCATATATAACTAATAGTACTTTTTAAAAAAAAAGAGTGATTTTAAAAAATGCCTAAATTTAAAGTTCAAGCCATAAACGACGAAATTCTCGAGAAATTGAGCCTCAAGAACCGATACGCCTTCCTGAACAACAACCTGATGTCGGTCTTAAAACCCGAACAATTCAATTTCTTAAAGAAGGTTCAGCGTTTTTGCTTAAAATACGAAAAGAAACACAACATCACGCACGGGCCCGACGAAGATATCTACGCGTGGACCAAAGATTTCGGTAAAGAAGGTTTTATAACGCGATCCGAGACTTATGACGTGTGCGATGTGCATTACGAAGAGCACGGTGCCGTTGCTGACTTCATGAGATACCTCGCAATAGATAATTTTGACCCGCAGTTCGCAATGGGACCTTGCGGAGCAACAGTGCTGGTAATTAGACCCGTTTTCGAGCATCACGACGATATTCCTGTGAGATTAGAAGCTTTAAAGGATATGATTACGGGGGAGGCTTGCGGTAGCATATTGATAACAGAACCCGAAAGAGGTTCCGATGCCGTCCACTAACTGACAACATGCGACGAACAACCAGACGGTAGTTTCGTTATTAACGGAGAAAAGATTTACAATACGAACGCCCCAAAATCTAAATGGGCCGTTACCTACGCGACCGCAGAGAAGAACAACGGGAACACGATGGCACAGTTTTTAATCAATACTGCCTGGGATGGATGGAACTGTGAAAGAGTTGGCATTCCATGGGTGCCCAAGCTTTACCTAGGTAAGGAGAAGCTCGTGAATCTAAGAGTACCAAAAGAATACGTTTTAGGGGGCGTTGGTAAGGGAAGGGAGCACCTCTTCGAAGGCTTGGTACCAGAAAGAATTGGTATCGCAGTTGGAGCTATCTCGCAATGTTGGGGCGCAATTTCTCACGCAGCCATATACACCAACCTTAGAAAGCAATTTGATAAGATTATACTCACGTTCCAAGGAGTAGGATTTACTTTGACCGATATATGGGCAAGAACAACGAATGTCACGCTAGGATTGCTCAAGTTCTGCGAGGAATGGGATAGCAAGAATGAGAAATTCGGTGGAAACATACCCAAGAACATATCTCAAGCCATGGTCGCCAGCGCAAGCATGTTTAAATACCATTGCGCGAGTCTCGCAAAAGAAATGTGCTATGAGGCAGCTAATTTGATGGGAGGGGCAGGACTTTCGGATAATCTTCTAACTCAAGACTATCTTAACATCTCTCGGATACAAGAAATCGTCGGAGGCAGTCGTCAAATACAACAATACATAATGTCTATGGCGCTAAGACAATTATTCAAGATGTCGGTAATGTAATTTTTCACGATTAATACCTAACATTTTTTTTTTTTTTATTTGCATGCTATTTTAA
The DNA here is from genome assembly GCA_030620005.1 of Promethearchaeota archaeon. The sequence continues at coordinate 8,658 of JAUXAJ010000101.1, forward strand.
TGCTCTAAGAAAGAGTTCTTTAAACTCGTGAAAAAACAATTAATTCTTGTCAAATTCTTTCGAGGGAGAAACAACAGATTTTCTAAATTGTATCGTTTCTTAAACCTATCGACTTGCTATTGCATAAAAAAATTAAAATTAAAAAAAAAAAAAAAGATTAATCTGATTGTTCTGGATTATCTTAAATTCCGCTTTCTGGTTCTATTCGCTTTCTGGTTCTTCAATTTTTCCTTCCTTCTTTTTTCCGTATTTTAAAAGCCCAAAAAGACCTAGAAAGAGTAATAACGGTATGAAGAGAAGGAATACTACAATATTTTTAACAAAGGTGATCTCCATTGTTGGATTACCAACAGCAAATTGATATGCGGCAGTGCAAAATATTAACCATATCATTATCGTATCTGAACCCAAAAGCTTGAATTTTTTAGTAATAAATTCAAATCTTTCGCCCAAAAGACTGCCAAAACTCATCAGTAATAGTATTAGGTCAACGAAGTAAAGTGCTATTCGTATTGGGGCTGAATAAATGTTGCTCCCTGAATCAACTTGAGCTGATGAAACGACAGAATACATCAAATAAGCGGAATAGATTGCCACGCCAACCAAGAATATACCAAGCCAAGAATGCAAGCTCCCTCGTAAATGTAATAATCCCGCAATAACTGTCAAAAACACAATCAATATGACGAGGATCAAGACAATTGGGTAAACGTTAAAGGTAGTGTTATCTATTGTATAATTTAATCCATAATCCAATATTAAGACTGAAGCAACGACAATTACAACGGAAGAAATAGTGCCTCCAACTAACAAACACCATTGAAGAAATCTACTCAAAGACGATTGTGAATGGCCAATTTTATTCTCGAATTTCACGCCCATCTTGTAAAAATTATACATTGTAAAAAACGCAGTAATGACGACGTAGTAGATTAAGGCTAGCCAAAATAGATACACTGCTATGTATAAAAGCAAGACAATGAAAGGTATGGCGAATATGAAGTGAAAAAGCATTCTTTTTTTGCTAAATTCGTGGATTTTTTTCCTAGAAACGAGAGCAGCTAAGTATAAAACAACACATACGCCCATTAAAGGCAAAAAGATAATGGCACCAATTGTATCAAAGATCACAGAATATGGCAAAAGTTTGGAGAATTCGTATATCGTGAAACCTACTAATACCCATATGATTAAAATTAGGTATATTCTATATTCTACTTCCTTTAATTTTTTCAAATCTAAAAGACCCATATGAATATTTAAGAAAATTTTTTTATTTAAAATTTGGGGAAAAAAGAATATTTTAGTAAAAAAAAAAAAATAATAATAATAATAATTCCATAAAATCGAAAAAAAAAAAAAGTTAGGTATTAATCGGGAAAAATTACGTTACCGACATCTTGAATAATTGCCTTGCCGATACAGGGCTAGCAAACAATCAGTGAGTTTAATCACTGAGTTTACTTTATTTTTACCTTCAATGCATTTAATTTGATTTACAATGGATTTCCACATTTCTTCCTCGTAATATCCGTCTCTAGTACCAAAAAATAATGATCCGCCATCTATTTCTTCGTATTTTATAACGCGTACATCATAATCGTTAAGATGCGAATGCATTGAGAAGCGCGAAAAGCTTGTTAAACCCTCGTCACCCCATTTATTTTTCGTAACCTTTTCATAATTAACATAATTCGTTCGTTCGTTTAACGGTATTGTAGAATTAATCCACATGAACAAGTCTGGAAAGCTTTTTTTGAATTGATCTTTATTCTTTTCGTTTGATTCTATAGATTTACCAATTTCTTTCCAAAGTTCGGTTATTTCATACCTTTTCTTTTTATTTTTTAGGATTATTTCAATTTTGTTTTTTACGGATAGATTTGCATTTTTCTGGAGAATTTCAAGAATTATGTTAATATTTTTGTCAAAGAGCTTTATATAATAATCCCCATATTCTGATAAAACATTATCTCTCCTTTCAAAATCGTATTCACAAGCTCTTATTAAACACTCAATAAAATTTGAATTAGGATTTGTAAACAATGAAATTAATTCACTTGTTTCAAAATACTTTTGAATTAATCCTAACGCAACAATGGTGATAAAACTTGATACATCGTTGCGTTTAACGATGTTTATAATTTTTATTTTTATAAGGTCGCAAGCACATTCATTAATCCTATCAGAAAAGACGTTTCTATCTCCCGAATAGTTTAAGATTTCAAAATTTTGCTTTACTGTTTTTATGATATTTTCAAATAATAATGTCTTGGGATTTTTGATAAGAAATGTAAGATCTTCTTTAGTTAAGGTGTCTAACAATTTACTTCCTATCACGAACATTAATTCGTTCAAATCGTCTTGTTCAATAATACGAATAACTTTATTTTTTACGGGAGTTGATAAAGAATCTCCGACGCTTTCTAAAAATTCATTACCATTCCAAAAAGAAAGATCAAAATCTCCTTCTTTACGGTTCCATATTTTCCTTTTTATTTTGAAGAGAAGTTCGAGAAAATTTGATTTTTTGCTGTTTATTAACAACTTTAACTTCTTTTTATCGCAAAAAGTTAAAAAACATTCAATCATATCGATTTCGACGCAATCTTCGTCGTTGTAATTACTTATTCTCGTATTGAATTCCTCGAGAAATTCGCTTTTAACTGGAGAATTTTCTTTTAAAATATTTAAAATTAATGACGCTATTAGTTCTTTATTTAATAAAGAATTCTCGTAAGGATCATAAGCACGAGGATATTTCTCGAAAATTTCGAAGAGTTCCTTTATTATGTTTGAATTAATTGTTCCTATTCGATAATCAAGCTTACCTCGTAGAATTTTCCAAATACAAAGGTCGATTACGCGCCCTTCTAAAAGATTTTCTTCATAAAGATCCAAATGATTTTCATCGATGAAATTATCGTGATCATAATAATAATATACTCCAATAATATCCCTTAGCTCAGTTTCTTTTTTCCATCGCAATTCGGCACGTCCATTGTTTGCATCTTTTTTATGGACTTCTAAACATTTTTCGAAAAATGGTTTTCTGTTTAAAGCTCGATACAATTTTTCCAAAATCATTTCGTCGTTAAATAATTCTTTTACATATTCTTCGGGTAAGTAATTAACATAATCTTCATTTATTAAATATGTAATTACGGATGCGCATCCACTTTCAATTCTTTTCGCTATTTCTTTTTTGAAGACTTTCCTTGCTTTAGCGTCTCCTTCTTCCACTAATTTTTTTAGCAAGGGAAACGCAATATTACTATGTAATAATTTGGTATTATAATTGTTTTCCGCCCACACTTGAAGATTGCTGCAGTGACCCCAGAACTCTGTTTCAGGAGAGATCTGACCTTTGGTAGGTTGTAATGTCTCATCTAGATTCTTTAATGCTTCGTCTATAGACTTAATTTCGTTGTATGCTTTTATTTCATTGACAGGAATATCAAATAATAATAATTTACACTGAATAAATAACGCTCCATTAATATATATGTTAGATTTGTCATTTTCTAATTTGAGCGAGATATAATCGTTAACTTTGAATTCTTTCATTATTTTTTTTGAAAAAAATGTTAACCTACTTAAGTTTTAAATAAAAAATTCTATATTTTAAAAGATTTTTAATCTATTAATTATTAATTTCTAAGTTAATAAAAGTATCCTATTTGGAAATAAGCTTAAATTTGGAAATGGAGCAATTAAATGATTTAATTTAAGATCGTGAAAAATTTTGAACGTGTTTTAAGGTTAAAAAATAATAAAAAAAAAGAGTTAAATGATGAAATTAGTTAAGGATAATAATCAAAACTGCGATTACATCACGGACATCTTGAATAATTGTCTTAACGCCATTGACATTATGTATTGTTGTATTTGACGACTGCCTCCAAGGATTTCTTGTATCCGAGATATGTTAAGATAATCGTGCATAAGAGTGTTATCAGAGAGACCGGCGCCACCCATCAAATTAGCGGCCTCGTAACATACATCTTTTGCGAGATTGGTGCAATGGTATTTAAACATGCTTGCGCTGGCGACCATAGCTTGAGATATGTTCTTGGGTATGTTTCCTTCGAACTTTTCATACTTCAAATCATAGGTTTCGCAGAATTTCAGCAATCCGACGAATACATTAGTTGTTCTTGCCCAGAGATCTGTTAAAAGAAATCCAACACCTTGGAAGGTTAAAATTATTTTCTCAAATTGCTTCCTGAGGTTGGTGTATATGGCCGCGTGGGCAATTGCGCCCCAACATTCGCTAATACCCATCATAGCTATGGAGATCCTTTCTGGGACCAAGCCTTCGAAGAGGTGCTCCCTTCCCTTGCCAACGCCCCCTAAAACGTATTCTTTTGGTACTCTTAGATTCACGAGCTTCTCCTTACCTAGGTAAAGTTTGGGCATCCATGGAATGCCAACTCTTTCATAGTTCCATCCATCCCAGGCAGTATTGATTAAAAACTGTGCCATCGTGTTTCCGTTGTTTTTCTCTGCGGTCGCGTAGGTAACGGCCCATTTGGAGCGTGGTGCGTTTGTATTGTAAATCTTTTCTCCGTTAATAAAGAAACTACCGTCTGGTTGTTCGTCGCAGGTTGTCAGTTGGTGGACGGCGTCGGAACCTCTTTCGGGTTCTGTTATCAATATGCAACCGGGAGATTTACCAGTTACCATTTCTTTTAAAGCTTCTAATCTCACAGGAACATCGTCGTGATGCTCATAAACGGGATTGATGGCCAACACCGAGGCTCCACCGCCCATGGCAAACTGCGGGTCAAAAAGATCCAAGGCCAAGTTCCTCATTAAATCCATTGCCAATCCATGTTCCTTGTAATTCAAATCAACGCATTCAAACGGATGTTGCCGAGTTATATATCCCTTTTCCCCAAAAGCGGGGATCCATTCGTAGATATCTTCGTTGGGCCCGTGCGTGATGTTATTTTTCTTCTCAAATTTCAGGCAGAAGCGTTGGACTGATTTAAAGAAGTTAAATTGTTCAGTGCTCAAGAGCGACATCAAGTTATTGTTCACAAAGGCGTATCGGTTCTTGAGGCTCATTTTCTCGAGAATTTCGTCGTTTATGGCTTGAACTTCAAATTTTTTTTCCATTTTTTTACCACCTATTTTTATTTTGTAAAAAAAGAATCACGATTATATTTAAAGGAAGATGATACTAAAAATTTATCGAGTCCTTTATTTGGAATAGTTAAAATTAGTATTAAATTAGCGAAAAAAAAGTGATTTAACGGGTAAAAAATAAAAGAAACGAAAAAAAAATGGTCAAACCATTTAACAAAAAAGCGAGAGTTTTACTCTTCCTCGCCATCTTCTTCTTTAATCTTTAATTCTTCGATTTTATCTTCGAGATTTTCTACTTTTTCGTCAATTTCTGCGATTTTCTTGTATGTTTCGCACGTTTCGCATGCGTCGTCTTCTTCACATTGAGGTAGCGTGTCGCATTTTACTTCGAGCACGTCTCTTTCTTCTAATAATTTTTCAACTTGATTTTCCAAATCTTCAATACTCATACTTTTCACCATTATTAATAATAATTATTAAAATGATTTATTGATTTATTTTTTTTATGCATGTTGAGTTTCGTTCTTAACGGGTAAAAAATCGATCGAGAGAACCCTTATTAAGTAAATCATTGAATAAATAGCGTCAAAACGATGAGAATGCTAACGATACAGATGAATGCTAAAGAAAGGTAAATATATTTGTTCGAAAATATTGATTTCTTTTTTTTTTCGATACTACTCCGTTTATCAATGGTTTCTTCTGCTTGGACATTTACAACATCCATCTCTTCAATTCCATTCTTTTTTGACGTTATTTTTGCTTTCCTACGAGATATTTTGATTTTTTTCTTAGATTTTAAAACGGCTTCTTTAACAATATCGTGAATTTCTTTCGGTAAATCTTCACTTGGGATTTCAAAATTTTGTACCATGAAATCTAGACCTATAGTTAACTTGTAATCTTGATCAAATTCCTTTTTAACGAAAGTTCTTATTAAGGAAGATTTTCCGACAGCTGCCGCTCCTATCAATAAGACCTTAAACCTAAAATGATTAGAATTGATTATTTCTCCTAACCTTGGACGAAAGTCTAATAACGCTGTAATGGCTAATCTGTTAAACAGTTTATCGACATTAGCATGGTTTAACGCCGAAGTTTCGATGTATTCGAACAAGTTAAATTGATTTACTTCTTGAATTATTTTTTCACGGGGGATTGTTTCCCCTATTTCTTTTTTGAGATCGTTCTTGTTTCCTACTAGTATTATGGGTATGTTTCCCGATCTTTCTCGAATTTCTTCAAAATACGTATCTACTCTTTCAAACGTGTCAGGACGGCTTAGGTCAAACACCACGCCTATAACGGCGGTTCCTTTAAAGAAATCGGTTTTGAAGAATTCAAATCTAGCTTGACCTCCGATATCCCAGAGAGAGAGAGTAATTTTCATTTTATCGCACCTAATTTAAATTTTTTATTATAATTCTCAAGTGATTATTTTACATTTATTTCTTTAATTAACTA
>JAUXAJ010000242.1 GCA_030620005.1 Promethearchaeota archaeon
ATAGGCCGTATAACGTCGATTCCCTCCAGAACGCCGTGCTCGGCTCCACGCAAATCGGTACGAAACGAGAAAGGCTCGCGCACGCAAGTTCAGTTAGGCTGGAGAACATGCAAAAGCTACACTCGATAAAAGACCACGAAAAAGTGGTATCCGAACAGGCTAAAATCGAGATTTCGAGGATTCTGGCGTGTCGAAAATCCGTTTTCAAGAAAATCCGAAGAAATTTAAAAGATCTCCTCTAAAGAAAATAACTATTTTTTTATAACATCGATATCTTTATTATCTATATTATTTCCTCTTATCCATAATTTCTTAAGATTTTTAAGCCTAGTTATAAGTTCTGGCAACATTTCTAACTGATTATCCGTCAGGTCTAAAAATTTTAAATTTTGTAATTTCTCGATATTGTTATCAATTTTTTTTAATTTGTTTTTACCAAAAAAAAGTTTTTCTAAAGATTTTAGTTCGTAAAAACTCTTTGGCAGCCATTTAATTTCATTATTTTCAAGGGAAATTACTTTAATCGATTTTAAATTTCCAATTGATTTTGGTAGTTTTTTTATATTGTTGTTTTGCATATCCAAATAATTTAAAAAATTTAAATTCCCTATAAATTCTGGTAATTCTGAAATATTGTTTCCATTTAGAAACAGCTTTTCTAAAAACTCTAAATGTTTTATAAAAGATGGCACTTTGAATAATTTACAGTTGTCTAAAAAGACCATTCGTAAAGATTTCAAGTTTTTCATTGATTCGACCAGCTTAATGTCCTGTCAACTCAAATCCAGACATATCACTTGTTTATTTTTAACTATGATTGAGGGAGATTCCAGATCGTTAACATGAATCCCATTTTGATCCCTTACCTTATTTCTAACAAAATGCAAAATTTCGTAACTTTTGAAATACCATATACATCTAATAAAATAATATAAAATTAAAAACAAAAAATAAACAGCCCCACTAAAATAAGAGTGTTAATAGAATCCAAATCACCAAGGAAATGATGGATCCTATGCAGATTGTTTTTCTCATCCAGTGAGATAGATGCGAAATAGGCATTCTTTTTTCACGAAGGAGTAAGATAGGAAATAATGAATGATCGTGGGGTTCTTGTTGGTACCAATACGCAGTAGACGACCAGTCATCTGCTCTGTGATTATCGTGACCATGTTCGATCGATACTATGATTTGCTTATTAAAATAAACAGGATCCTCCACATGATATCGATAATAAGTAATTTTACCCCACCAATTAAGTCTTCCTGGTTTTATGGTGCCATGATAAGGGGCGGAATATTTTTGACGTTGGGCAAACGCTTGATTTACATAATCTTCAGTTCCAGTACCATAAAGTGTAGGAATGCCTTTTTCAATGTCATTATCGATAAAAAACATGTCGTCGCCTTCACCAGGCCAGTTAATAAACCAAGGCATAAAAGTTTTATTGTCAATATTGAGATTACACCCCACATAATGGCCTTTACCACGCGCTTCTAATATCTTATAATTATATTTAAGTGGTTCCTTATTCTTGCTACCAAATAAATTGAATTTAATCGGTTTTAAGGTAGTGAACTTCTCTCCCGTTTCGCTATTATGAGTCTTCACCAATGGAGGATTCTCGCGACGCCATTGAGCGTGAAATCTCCCGTAATCTTTTTCGTTTTCGAAACCATCTTCGTAGATTTCATAATCTATATAATAATACAATCGGAAAAGCTTTGGATTATCGTTTTCAACGGTAATTTTAAATCCTTTAGAAAAAGGCATTGGCCACCAGCAATTAAAACCTTTTCCAGATTGAGGGCTCATCTGAAGTGGCAAGGAAACAAAGTTTTTTCGTTTTGCATGCCCCATTCCAAAAAAATCTCCAAGAGGGACTTCAACGCTAGGTTTATCTTCAGGTTCTCCATCCCAATACATCCTAATAATAACATTTCGCAGGTAATGTTTAGCAAAACACATGCAGGTCATCCAAATGTGAGTTATGCACCCGCCACCCTTCTCTTCTCCGATGATCACTTTTTTTCCAGGTTTAATTTGAAGAAAATCGTAATTATCACCCGTTTTATCGTAACTTGAAAGGCGCCTTCTCTTCATGGAATCAGGCCGGATTTTCGCAATATCATTTAAACTTGATTTTCCAATTTTCATACTTGAAATTAAAACTTCACCGTATTAAAAATTAATTCATAATAAAATTCTGGAATGCGAATTGAGAATTTAATTTTTTCGATTAAATATTCTAACTTTTAATAATATTTTCCATTGGATCATCCTTTTAAAAGGACAATCCTTTTAAAAAAAACATACAAAAAATTATCTGATCAAAAATGAATTTGAAGGATATTATTGAAATTTTGAGGCCTATAAATTGTATCATGGGAACCCTTACTGTCATCATTGGAATTTTAAACACGCGCACGGGAATCCCATTAGTAACATTAATTGTTAATTTAATTTTAGGTATACTTACTTATTTCTTTATAGCTGGCTCAAGCATGGTTATTAACGATATATATGATTTTGAGTCAGGTATAGATGTTATCAATCGACCGAATCGTCCTATTCCAAGTGGAAGAATTACAGTGCCTCAAGCAAAACTAATATTCATATTCACATTGGGAATAGGTGTTGCAATATCTATCATTCATTCCATAATTTTTACATTAGGCTTTATAAACGTATTACTAGCGGTCTTTTTTGGTTTTATTGCCTGGCTTTACTCAGCTTGGGCAAAGAAACAAGGTTTTATCGGAAACATTACGGTTAGCATATCTTTCTCCATCGGACTTCTTTATGGGGCTGTTTTAAACAGTTCATTCATCCCTATCTACATGTATTTATTCTTTTTGACTTCATTCTTTCTCTTATTGTCCCGTGAAATTGTAAAAGGGTGTGAAGACATCGAAGGAGACAAAGAGGAGGGTGTGAAAACCCTAGCTATTAAGTTTGGTTTCAAAAAAGCTATAAATTTTTCTATTGTTTTTGAAATATGTGCAATTATCTTTTTTATTTTACCTATCTTTACTGAAATCATCAATTCGATCTTGTTCCTCTTCTCAATGATGTTTGGAGTGATTACTGTTGCTTTTGCATTAATTTCTTCTTTACACAAAAATCTTACAAGAAAAGATTTTAAAAAAATTAGTTTAATGTTAAAGATTGGAGCATTTTTAGGATTAATTGCTTTTATTTTTGCCAGCATTTAATTTTTTTTTTTTTAAAATTCTATTTTTTCAAAACATTGAATATAAATATAATTTAAGTGTTGGATTCTTATGTAAAACAAATTATATTTTAGTGAGAATCTCATGACAACCACGCTTTCTGAAGATGTAGTTATTTTTAACGGTTTAACACCATCTATCACGGATATGAAGGTGGTATATAAAGCTCTACAAGAATTTTTTGACCTTAAAAAATCATTGGACCCGTCTGATAGGTATAATTTCATACTTTTCGAAGAAGATGGTCCTAATTACTTGGAGGATTTTACTTTAAATCCTGGAAAGGTCTTGACTGCTTTGAGGTCTTTAAAACCCAAGATAGTCCCTGCTAACATCGCAGGTGGAATTTTTGCAGCGCTCACCCTGATAATTGATGTTTTTAAAAGAGTTTACGATAAGTGTTTTAGACTGATTATTTTAATGGATTCTGGCTCGCTTAAAATTCCACCACCATATATAAATATTTTACAAGATCTAATAGATAAGGTTCACACGTTCCCTGTTTTTATTGATGTTATCAGATTTAAAATTGACGATTCACAAGAAGACGAAAAAATAATGAATCTAGCGAAAAGTTGCAAGTGTTACTTCCATGCGATCAACTCGTTAGACTCATTGTCTGAAGTTCTTGAAGTATTGGCGATAAAAAGAGAAATTACTTCTGATTCCATGGCTCTTAAAGGATATCTTGAAATTCCGAAAGAAAATCAACCATTCCTCGAAAATATAGCAGAAAATCTCATTCCCATCGATCAAGAAGAAATGTGCTCGATTTGTTCAAAAAAAGGCGATATTAATATGGTTCAATGTCCATCATGTCTGTCATTGGTTCATAAGAAATGTTACGCTTTATGGGCAAAAAAAACGCAGATCGGTATACCATACATATTTAGGTGCCATCAGTGTTATTATTTATTAAAACTTGATAAGGAATTTGTTTTAACTACCCAAATGGGAAGTGAAACATTAGAAAAAAAAGCTAAAGTAAAAACGGTGGGTTTTCAAAAATTTTTAGAGGATTATGAACTGATTCTTAAACCAGAAGTAAAACACATTCAAGACCCCTTGGGTGTAGTCGTATTAAAATCTGAGACAATGCCTATTCCGCAGAAAGTAAAAGTACAAGAAAAACCTAATGTTGTTGAAGCAAGACACAATAATTTGAAGGTTTTTATTTGCCCAAATTGTGGGAGAGTAGTAACTAGCACATATAAAGAATGTCCGAATTGTCATTTTCCACTGGAGTGAAATTATTTCCTGATTATTTATCATGACAAGACAAAATCCAATTTTTCCTAAACGAAACATTAAATAGAATAGAATAAAATAAATTCATTGAGATAATAATTATGAAAATATTATTTCTAATTTTTTTCATGAGACTTATGGTAGGACAATAATGAATGAATTAGAGCATTTAATTGAAGAATTTGTATCAAACCTGAAAAACCTAAAAGATTACTACCTGACTAAATTAAAGATGAAAAATATTAAACAGTCTGAGACGGAAAATTCTTTAAAAAAGCAAATTGAAAGAATAGATGATATTATTTATCGAAATACCCTCACGTTAAACGAAAAGAGCGCAGAGCAAAAATTTAACGAATCGGAAGAAAAACTGAAAAAATTAACTAGAGAGTTAGAGCAAAGAATAGAAGAGAGAACTATAGAATTAAAAAAATCAGAAGCAAAATATCGTCAAATCATAAATGATATAGTAGATATTATCGTAGAGACAGATCTTGACGGAAAAATTGCATATGTAAGTTCTCAATGTTATAATATTCTTGGATATCCTCAAACAGAACTTATAGGCATGGAAGCATTTGACCTTATTCATCCAGATGACCTAGATAGGGTTGATAACACTATCAGTGAAGCTATAAAATCTAAAAAACCAGTATATTATGAAAGTAGGCTAAGACATGAAAAAGGACATTATCTCCCGATGAGTTTTAGGGCAAAAGTAATAGATATGGGTGGAAGTTTAAGAATTGTGGGTGTGTTAAGTGATATTACGGAAAAAATAGAAGCAGAACAAAAATTAAAAGATTCCGAAGAATGGTTTAGAATAATATTTGATAATGCTCCTGATGGATTATACCTGAGTGATTTAAAAGGAAATTTCGTGGACGGAAATAAAGCCGCTGAAAAATTATTAGGATATACAAAAGAAGAATTAATTGGAAAAAATTTTTTAAAGTTAAATATTCTCCAAAATGATCAAATTTCTAGAGCTACGGAGACATTACTAAAAGATTCAAGAACAGAATCAACTGGACCAGGTGAATTAACATTAATACGTAAGGATGGAAGTAAAATCCTTGTAGAAGTAAGGACCTTTCCGATAAAATTTAAAGAGAGGAATTTAGTTTTAGGCATTGCTCGTGATATTACTAAGCGCAAGATAATGGAAGAAACTTTAGAAGCGTCTGAGGAGAAATATAGACGTTTATACGAAAATTCTCCAAATTCTTTGATATTAACCAATAAAAATGGAATAATATTGGATTGTAATTCAGAAACCAAAAAGATTTTTGGATATGAAAAGGAAGAAATGATTGGAGTATCATATCCCAAATTAGGTATTATAAGTTCAAAGTATATAACTTTATTTAAAAAAAGATTGTTGGATTTTGAACAAGGCAAGACGTTAAAACCCATAGAAATACAAGTAACAAAAAAGAATGGCACAACCATCTGGGTTAATTATCAAAGTTCAATGTTCAAGTTAGGAAATGATATATATATCGAATCTATTTGTCAAGATATTACTGAAAAGAAAAAAGCTGAGAAATTAATTCAAGAAGAGATAGAAATCTTAAAAGATCTTGATAAAGTTAGAAAAGACCTTATCACACGCGCTTCGCATGAATTGAAAACTCCTTTAACATCTATAGGGGGGGCAACAGAACTTTTTTTAAATTTTTATACTGACCATTTCGATGATGAAGTCAGGTCTCTCATTGAAATCATAGACAAAGGTGGAAAGAGATTGAAATCTTTTATTGAAGATTTACTCGATGTCTCAAGAATCGAATCCAATAATTTAGAATCAAAAAAACAAAAAGCGAACATTGTCATTATCATAAAAGGGTGCATTGATGATGTAAATTATTTAATAAGCGAACGAGAACAAACTTTAAATCATGATTTTAAAGAGGATTTGTATGTAAAAGTAGATATAATAAGAATAGAGCAAGTAATCTTGAATATATTATCGAACGCAATAAAAAACACTCCTCCAAAAGGAACGATATCAATAGAATTAAAAAAATTGGATGGCTTTGTTGAAATTAAGGTATCTGACACTGGCGTTGGATTTACAGAAGAAGAAAAAATAAAAATATTCAAAAGATTTGGAAAAATTGAAAGATTCGAGGAAGATCTGGATGTTGATATTGGAGGATCTGGTCTTGGGCTATATATTTCAAAAGAATTGGTAGAATTACACGAAGGAACAATTTGGTTAGAATCTGAAGGAAGAAATAAAGGAACAACGGTTTACATAAATCTTCCATTATCCTAAATGATTTATTTATTAACAGACTTCCACTATTTTGGCAGGAACTCCTACATGACTTTTTTCTTTCGGATATAAGTCAAGCTCTTAATTTTTTGTGGAATTCTTGCCATAAAATGATTTTCAAACACTCCAATTAATTTTTCGTATTCTTGAACCGTAAGCCCTATGAAAGGAAAAACATTCTTTCCTTTTTTTAATGGATCTACATTAAACCAAACATCATAAATGGTTTCATTTTCTTCAATCTCAAACGATTTCAATTCCCTTAAATCTAAAATAACAATTTCTCCCTTTATTTCGAGTACATACCTAGGAACTTTTGAAAAATCAAAAAATGTGTTTAAAAAAGAATGAACAAAAATCCTTTTATTAGTTATCGCGTATCTGCTTTCATGATTTTTAATTTCTATTCCTTTAGCATCAGCTAAATTTTTTAATCTATCTTTAAACTTTTTATTCTTTAATAATTGCTTTAACCAATCTTTAGCCAAATTCACGGTGAAACTTTTAATCCACACAATGTCTTCGTCACCGTTTAGAAGTCTTTTTATTTCTTCTAATTTTGAGGTTTTTCCCGAGATTTTCTTTGTATTAAGGATTTCATTAACTTTCATTTTCTGTTTTTCGATATCTCGAATATAATATTTGTCCTCCAAGTTTTCAGCGACTTCCATCGATTCTAAGCCAAACACATTCAGAAATTCTTGTAGCTCATCGCCCTGTTCAATTGCGACTATCTTCGATCGCTTAAATCCAGCTTCCATTAATTCACCTTGAATGGTTGTAGCAACCCTAGAGCTCATGAATCTTTTTTTTACCGGCGATCGGCCACCTTTCCAAAGATATATCCTATTTATATCTTGTTTTATAATGGTGAATACTTTTTCTGGGTGCAAATAATCGTTTAAATCTTCGGGTTCAATATTAAGCATTGTTCTATCGCCATCTTCAGAGATATCAAAAACCATGAAGTCTTTCCATTCCGGTTCAGTCATATTATAACCAATTTGAGAATGTTGATTGATGATACAAACATATAAATATTTCTTAAAGAAAGATATATTTATATAAATAAAAATTTTTGGAGAGCGTAAAAGTGGCTAATGTTGAAATTCTTATTAAAAGAATAAACAAATTGGAACTATTTGTAAAAGCGATCAAATATATTATTGCCCTTCTTGTGCGCCCATCTATTGTAAAAATTGTTATGTAAAAGATGGTTGTTGGAATTGTGGAACGGGAG
>JAUXAJ010000384.1 GCA_030620005.1 Promethearchaeota archaeon
AGTTCCTATCGCATCAACCCTCCATGAACGAGGAACTGTTCTTACAAATGTGGAATGGTTTTCTACGACATACAGTCAAACCCGCCATGAAAGTGGGTGCGAACTCGTAGGAAACTACTGACTTTAGGCAGTAGTAGTTCATTTCAAAACTCAAAATAGATTATTTCCATTTTAATTAAATTAATAAAAAAAAAGATAGAAGAATTAGTATTAGGGGGGATATCTTAACTCGTAAATACTTTTTCCTCCATTCAGAGGACCTTTGATGTATTTCTCCACTTCTTTAGGGTCTCTTTGTGTTATCCCTTCTACTGGCGGCAATTTTCCCGGAGGGAAAGTTTTTAGGATGTCGTTGACTAATTTTTCTAAATAGTCCAGAAATGCTTCAATCCCGGGCTCTCCTTTTTCGAAACTAGCTTTGCTAGGGGAACCTACATGTCCTTCAGGATAAGCAGCTACTTCTATAGGACCAAAACCTACTTGTCCGTACCATCTAATCGGTTTTTGATATATATTTCCAGCCTTATCAACATGTCCTTCTGGCATCCAACCTTGTACTTCATTGTCTTCACTGGGATCTATTTTTCTAACCATCTCAGGAAATAGAGTCATCGAAAACGACGTTTCTGCTTCATCAGCGTGAATAAAAGGCGTTTCAAACGGACCACCGTGTTCTTTATCCATGCAATGCTCCGGAATGGCGTGGTACCAATTAACATTGCAAATTACTGCTGGCAATTGGTAATTTTTAGCCCATTCGTGAATTGCAGAAGGAATGACGTATTCTTGACCGTGACCATTAAGCAAGATTTGTTTTTAAGGCAAAATTTTAATTAAATATTTGCTTTCTCAGACCCATGTTCCATAAGCCCGTGATCACGGACCTTAACAAACCTTTAAAAATTTCTTCAGGCACTATAATCGTTCCAGGCATGCCGACATGATGGTATGGGTGTGAACCATACCAGATTGGTTGAGCAACCGTGCATCCCGTCTTCTGCGCGACTAACTCTGCCATTCTAGTTACTAAAAAGGTATCTTCTCCAATGCACGCAGCGGGACCATGGTTTTCCGTTGATCCTACGGGGATGATTACAACATCATTTTTCTTTACTCGCTCTTTTATCTCTGCAATGTTCATATTTTGAAGATATATCCCATCTGGGAGGTCCATGTGACCACCCTTAGGAGGTAAATTCCAATCAGTCATTTTTTTAAATTCACCTTGACAATTTATTTTTTATTAATTATTATAACATTCGTACGTGTTAAATTTTAATTATTAAATTTTAATTTTTTGATGATGTAAAGAGGAAAAAATGTTTTGAAACTTTTTGAAATTTTTATGATTCCCTTCACGCAACATCAAGATTCATCAAATCTTGCAATATATTAATGGTTTAAATGATATTCACCATTTTCAAAAATAAGGCGTTTAGATTTCAATAATATATCCACATAAGACAATAATGATCCTTCAATTGTTTTATGTTCGCCTATTTTTTCACAGAGCCACAAATTTTCTAACCTATTATCTAAAGAATCAAAATTAATGTGATGAATTTCAAATTCTTGTTTTAGATATTTTCCATCAATAAGGAACTTTTTTGCCATTTCTGATTCAGGATGTTTTGCCAAGTGCCTTTCCATGGCGTAACGATATTCTAATATGTATCCATTGTTGTTCACTGCAGTAGGATTCTCATAATCGTCAGGTACTTTTATCCAAATTCGACTATTTGTTTCATATCGATGAAAACCATATCCTTTTTTTCCTTCAATATTATGTCTTCTACGCCAATATAATGCTTTAGTTGGAGTTATATTAGCTACTTCTGCCAGCCGTGGATCAGTTAAATTATACTTATCATTGTGAACAAGATACTCAACCCACTTATTATGATGATATAAAGGATTTTCATCCGAGCAATCTTCATAGGGATCTACTGTTATTTTTATGGGTGGTTTGCTTGAGTGGGGATAATATTCAACAGTCCAATCGTCAGAAACTTCCTTCCAGTTAATGTTCTTGATTTCTTCCTTTATCACATTTATATCTTCATAAGGATTTATAGTTATTGGCTTCAATTTCTCTTTAATTTCCGCATCATTTAAATCTCTATAATCGACATATTCATTCAAGTAATATTTTCCCTCTTTAAATTCAATTTGACCCAATTTAACTAAGTCTCCAAAACAATCATTCAATTTTTTTGCTGTTTTTCTATGTTCAGATTGATTTTCATATAACAATAAATTTTCTAATCTATTATCATAACGAATAAAATTTATATGGTGAACAACACGCTCTTTTTTCAAATATTTTCCCTCAATTAAATTCCTTTTTGAAAGTTCTAATTCAGGATGTTCGGCTAAATATCGTTCCATCACCACGTCATGTTCCATCCGAACCTGTCTTCCCGTTTCATTTTGTGGCATTTCAGGATTTTGATAATCTTTTGGCATGTATACTCTTATATAATCATCTGAAGAAATCCATTTTCCTGAATCTTTTTGTAGTTTTACATCACGTTTTTTTCTCCATTTTTGTATCGTAGTTTTACTGGAGACATCACATATTCTTATCATTTTTCGATCACTCATTTTTCGGTCTAATCTCGCATAAATGGTTTCAAACCATTCCTTTTTCATGTAGAGAGGATTTGATTTTGAACAATCTTTCGTGGGATCTATTTGTATTTTTTCTTTTCTTGATTGATTATGCTTATATTCGACAGTCCAATCATCAGAAATTTCATTCCAATCAATTTTCTTGATGTCCTCCTTAATTTTTTT
>JAUXAJ010000127.1 GCA_030620005.1 Promethearchaeota archaeon
GAAAAAGAAGAAAAAATAAAATTACATTCGATGGGCATTCCTGTATTTCCATCAAGTGAAAGAGGCGTTAGAGCTATAAATGCACTAATTAGATATTCCGATTTTTTGCGCTTCTCAAAATTGAAAAATGACTAAATTAAAATCTCTATTTTGAACACATGCAATTTTCGTCCTTCACAATCTTGATTTTATTAAACGAAAGATCCAGTAAATTTACCATTAAAAGCGTATTTTCGAGATTGGGGAGTCCTATAGCCGTTTTTATTACTTCTAACGCTTCCAATGTTCCAAGAATTCCGGGAGTAACACCAATTACAGGTAAAGGTCCTTCTTTGGGAGCCTTTTTAGTTGGTTCAGGAAATATACATTGATAACAAGCGCTTTTTTTAGGATTGATTGTCATGATTTGTCCATAAAAGTCTTTTATACCCGCAATGACACATTTTAAATCATTTTCAACAGCAACTTTATTTACTAAAAATTTTGTCTGCATGTTGTCACTACAATCTACGATGAAATCTTGACCCTTCAAGTAATTTTTTATAGATTTTTCATCAATGTAATCCTTGTAACAATTGATTTTTACTCCGGAATTGAATTTTGTCAAAACTTCTTTAGCCATCTCCACCTTTACTTTTCCTAAATGGGATTCATTATAAAGAATTTGACGCTGCAAGTTAGAAATGGAAACTATGTCGTTGTCAATAATAGTTAACTCTTTTATACCAGCAGCCGTGATGTATAATGAAAAAGGAGATCCTAACCCGCCGGCACCAATCTGTAAAACTTTAATTTTTGATAATTTTTCCTGTCCTTCTTCACCAATGAAAGAAGATAAAATTTGCCTCGAGTATCTTTTCTTTTGCTCTTCATTTAACATCTTGTTTACCAAGTTCTATAATTCTTTTTATATTTTTAATGATTTCTTCAATTTCAAGAAGAATAAAACCCAAATTAACACCTAAATCTAGCATTGAGACCATTATCATTTGATCGTTTATACCTAAGGCGATCATTTGGCAATCGTTGAACTTTACTGTGAGATGAAATATTTCGTTTTTTCCAATGGTTAACGCAGCAGTTTCCATGGCACCATAAATCGTAGCCACACTAGCTCCAAATTTGCGGTCGTCAATATCTCTCGATAATCGAGAAGAAACAAGTAATCCGTTACGATTTACGATTGCAGTGCCCAAAATACCGCTAACATTTTCCAATTTTTCTAATTCTGCGCCTAGGTTTTCAGTTCTCGATGTGTTCATTAAATTATTTGATGTAATAATAATTTTGAATAATGTTGGTTTAACTTTAGATATAGGAAATTTATAATAAAAAAAATGATTCTATCTTTTTTTAATTTAATACTTCAAGAAAACAAGAAAATTTATCTAAAAAAATTATCTGCAAAATGCTTTATTACCATTGGCGGCCCTGTATCGATTTCTCCAACTTGGCTGTCTTAATTTTGCAGTTCTTCCAAAACCACAACTTGCGCAAAATCTTTTTCGACGATGGTAAGAATGTTTTCCACATCTTCTACAGGTCTTATGACTTGCGGCCTTATTTTTCTTTCCTTTACTTGGAGTGCCTTTTCCCATTTTACTTACACATCCTCAATCTCTTCTCTATGCATTAATTTATCGTGAATTATTTCATCATCGTGGTCATCATCGTGGTCGTCATCGTGGCCATCATCGTGGTCATCATCAGAAATATCAGAAAACATTATTTTTTTTCGATCTTGACCAATGAATACAATGGAGGCACCTCTAATCATCACAGTGCCTAAATTTTTGCTTCTTTTTCCCCCCCTACCGAAATAAATCTCTTTAGCATCGTCGACAATTAAATTCATGTAATTATCAAATTGTCTTAACTTGCCCGTAAGATATGTGTTCCATATTTTTAACTTTATCCTTACCTCAGATTTTAGAATGGCTTTGCTCAAAGTTCTCGAGATTGTTGGCTGTGACATGATTATTCTCAATAAATTATTTCTATAAAATGTAGCTTATAACGAATAATAACGAATAAAAATATAAATATTTTTTTAAATTCTTAACGATTTAAACTATCAACAAAAAATATGAAATAAATAGAGTATATTAATATTGAATCATGAAAAAATTAGCGTATTTTGATGCTGATGTGGTGACACCAGAAGAACTTTTCATGGCTGCGGGTTTTACACCCTTCAGATTGTTTGGTGATCCAACTGTAGGATATAATAAAGTCAATGAACACATCCCCCCCACTCATTGCGTATGGGCTAGAAATGTTCTTGAACTGGCGTTAAGAGGATTAGATCCAGAAATAGTAGGTGTCATTACAAGTCACGGTTGCGATTGTACAAATCGTGAGTTTGACATATGGCTACAAAGCGTTAAAACTAACTTCCTGTTTTATCTTAATGTTCCTTTAAAAAGAGACAAGCTCGCCCTTAAATTCTTCTTAAGCGATATGGAAGAGATGATCATACAATTAGAAGAAAAATACAATGTTGAAATTTCTCCGGAAAAAATAAAAGAAGCAATCATTTTAACCAACAAAATCCGTAGAATCTTAAAAGAGCTCGCAGAATATAGGAGTAAATTCGTTATTAAGGGATCAGAACTCCACGAAATCGTTAAAATGGCTCAAACCTCTAATAAGAAAGATATTTTAGCTAAATTAGAAGCAAAACTATTGGAAGTAAAAGAAAAGAAGCCATTCACGGACCAAAAATTAAAAAAAGTTTTACTCACGGGTTCTGTCGTTGATGATACTGAGCTTATCAAGAACCTCGAAGAGTTTGGTTTTCAAATCGTAATTGACGATTTGTGTATTGGTACACGATATTTTTGGCAAACTATTGACGAAGACGAAGAACCGATTCAAGCTTTAGCAAATTATCATTTTACAAAACCAGTATATTCAACAAAATTTCCTTCTTATAAAAGGTTTGAATTTATTGAAGAACTAGCTAGAAAATATCAAGTAGATGGTGTGATTAACTTAACAAAAAAATTTTGTGAGCCCTTGCTCTATTCACATCCATATTTTGCTAAAAAATTTAAGGAATTAGGAATTCCATATTTATTTGTAGAAATGGAATACAATCGAGAATCTTACAAACAATTAGCAACGCGTTTTGAGGCGTTTGCTGAAATCATTTAAGAGGTGTAAAATATGTCTAAAATTATTAAGAGTAAAATGCTTAATGCTACGATGGGATTAAAAAACATGATGGGTAGGCACTACTTAGCAATTGAACAAGCCTTCCGAGACGGTACACCTACTGCTTGGGCTACTTCAGGCACTCCCGTTGAATTGTTGTATGCGATGGATGTTCAACCCATGTTGCCGGAGAACTCTGCTACAATATCAGCAGCTCAACACATTGCGAAAGATCTCATTGAAATCGCAGAAGATCAAGGATTCTCTTATGATATATGTAGCTATTTTAAAACAAATATAGGTGCTGTTTCTAGAGATATCTCAATAGACAAGGGAGGAACTAAAAAACCTACCTTTATGCTTTCGAGCGATGTGATTTGCGATACGCACGTTAATTGGTTTCAAGTTCAAGCAGAGAGATTTAATGTTCCCCATTTTACTATTGATGTCCCGCATGTCGTAAGCAATACGAGCAATCGACAAAAACACTATTTTAAAAAATATATAGAAGAGCAACTTCACGCTTTCTTAGATTTTGTTACGGAGGTCACTGGAAATGAAATGGTTGAAGAAAAATCGAAAAAAGTTATTGAAAATTCCTATGACCTAAGCATGATATGGCAAGACATATATAAGTTAAGGAGATGCGTTCCATCACCTATTTCCACAAAGGACACTTTCGGAGGGCTTTTTCCATTATTTTGCATGCCTGGATTGAAATCTCCAATAAAATTATATAAAAGAATGTACAGGGAAGCAAAAGCAAGAGTAGACGCTGGAATTGGAGCGCTCGAGCAGGAGAATTACCGACTTATGTTTGAAGGCATCCCCTTCTGGTACAACTTGAAATACTTCGCCATGCTTGAGCGCTATGGAGCTATATTCGTGTACGAACCCTATACTTATGCTTTTTCGAAATACATGAATCCAGATATCACAAAAGAAATGATCATTAATAATCCAATAAAAACAATGTCAGAATTGATGCTTAGTTTCTGGTATATATATGATCTTGAAACCCGAGTAAAAGAATTCGCAAAAACCGTGGAAGAATACAAGGTTGACGGTGTAGTTTTACATAACAACATGTCGTGTCGACCAAATACATGTGCCTTTTACGATTTAAAGAGGAGGTTAGCTGATAAATACGACATACCTTGCCTAATTATAGACTCTGACCAGAACGATGTACGAAAATTTAACGAAACTCAAGTTACCAACAAAATAGAAAGCTTTGTTGAAATTTTGAGTAAAAGAAAGAAAAGATAACTCAAATCATGAGAGATTTAGAAAAAGAAGTTAGGAAACTTTTACGAAAAAAAATGTGGTTGGTCTTATCAACAGCAAGTGAGAAGGGACAGCCTCAAAGCTCTGTGGTAGTTTACCAAAGTGATGGCCAAGTAATTTATATCATGACTGGTGAAAACACGATAAAAGTCAATAATATTAAAAGAAATAACAAGGTGTCAGTAACTATTCCATTTAGAATCAATTTTTTACATAAATTGGTCCCAGCACCACCGGCAGAATTACATTTTAAAGCAAAAGCAGAAATTATTCCATTTGACGACGAAGAAGCAAGAAGAATCTTTAAAAAATTCTTAAAACATGTATCTGAAGAGGAAACTACAGATAAATCAGTATGGATTAAGATTATTCCTTCAAATAGAATTATTACATATGGAGTTGGGATAAAATTATTCGAAATGAGAAAACCAGAGAAAGCGCGAAATATAGTTCTCTTGAAATAAGGATTATTTTAATAGATTGAAATTTTCAGAATAAAAAATTTCAATTATCTATTTTTTTATTATTTATATTCAATCATTTAGAAATTAGATTAACTCCAACTTCTAAATTTTGAGAAAATACATCGAAGGATAGCCTTCTCAATTTATCTAATCTCAATGGTAGAAAATATTCCGTACGAAAATTTAACAAAACTCAAGTTATCAACAAAATAGAAAGCTTTATTGAAATTTTGAGTAAAAGAAAGAAACGATAACTTAATTTCGGTTTTCCTTTTTTTTGCTACTTTTTTATTTTTTTGAATTATCAAACAATCATCCTTCAAGGATTACCGGCCCATTACTCCAAGAAAATAAAAAAGCTAATGGGTGGGTGACCGACTTGGTCGGGTGAGATTTTTGTTTATTTTTTATTTTTTTTTGACTATTCATTTCTAGTTTTTAATTTTAGTTGGCAATTTTCACGTGAGAATTAGGTGTTATTATGAGGTATTGATCGCCGATCCTTCCTATTGAACCGCCATTTTCTCTTAAAAATTCTTTAATTTCGTCTAATCCTTTTTTTAACTCTTCTAAAGATAATCTTCCATTTTCGATAATCTCTTTAGCGTTTATAATTAATATTTTTTTGCCTAATAATTGCTTTTTTATATCTTTCACTTGTTCTAAGGACGAAAAGTCAAACTTTTTAATGAGAAAATTTTGGATGACAGAAGAAATTTTTAATAATCCTTGATCCTTTGAAAAACCCATTGTTTCTTGCGGTGAGCTGAATAAAATCTCGTTTTCTCTTCTCCATTTTTTCATTTACACATCACGACCTTTAATTTAAAATTTAATTACAATATATTTTTAGAACAATGAATATTTAAATAGTAGAATTATAGGGATGATCGGCTTGCCTATATACATGTATGATGTAGACAATATCAAATGTAATCTTTCTGTACTATTAAGGGATTGAAGCTTGATCTTTTTATAGAGCTTTTTTACCATAAAAAAGGAATAAACACGCGCATTTTAAAAAATATAATATAAGGATAATATATAACTCTATTTTCATTCAATATTTCTAAAATTTCTTTCATTTTTTCTCTTGTTCTTCACTTTCTTCACTTTTACCCAAGTTACATAAAAGTGTTCTTGAGTTACCCTATCAACAATACTACCATTATTTGGTGGTTGTCTATAAAAAAAAAAAGCTAGCCCGAAAATTTTTCATTATTTAGGTTTAAATTTAAATAAGTTTGTAACCTTTTATACTAAAGAATATAAAATCAAATAGCATTAAATAACCTGTTAAAACGTGTTAGCTTTTATTAAACATATTTTCCTCACCAAAATATATTCTCTTAAAGAGAAGATGTGAAAAAAAATAACTTAAATTTATATATCTAACTCATCTATATATTTATATTTTTAACAGATTGATTAAAAACTTTAGGTACAGGAATCTAAGTTAGTCTATCAACAATAGATTTTATCAATCTGACGAACGCTTCTTCCACGTGATCACCAGTTTTAGCTGATGTTAGTATTAAATCCATATCGTTTTTCCCTGCCAAAGCCCAAGCTTCATTTTCTTTAACTTTTGCTTTTTTTATTAAATCATTTTTATTCCCTATTAAAATGAGAGGTTCTTCTTTTCTATCTTCCCTGAAAGACTGTATCCACTCATCTACTTTAGTAAACGACTCTCTTTTAGTTATATCGTAAAGAATTAGAGCTCCTTGAGCACCTCTTAAATACATTTGTCGAAGGGTTTTAAAGGATTCTTGCCCCCCAAGATCCCATATCTGAACGCTAACACCCCCAAATCCCCCAATTATCACCTTGTTCCTTAAGAGACTAACTCCAAGTGTGGCCTTGTAATCCTTTTGAAATTTATCGTCAATAAAGCGGTATACTAAACTTGTCTTGCCTACATTTGCTTCGCCAAGCAAGCAAATTTTTACAACGAACTTAACATTTATATCATCCATAATACATCAAAAAAACAAATCTCTAACATTATCAGTAATGGTTTAGATTAATAAATATTTCTATCTTTCTTCGTAATTTAAGATTAAATTATACTTTCATGTTTTATTAAAATTTTTATAAATTTTAAATATGAGTAGAAGTATAAAAAAAAAGATTATCCCCTGAAAGAAGGGGCTTTGATTAATGAAAAAAAATTAAATTTGGATTAAATTTATGATTTAATCTTTACGTAGCTCCATGTCTTTAGAATGATCATCAACTAAATCGTAATATTCAATGTCAGAAATATTGCCTTGAGGATTTTCTTTCCAATGTACTTTTATTGGCATTCCAATATAAACTTCCTTGAAGTCCACTTCAGGATGTAATTCCGTTATAATGACAGTATCGGTTCCATCGTGCTGAATTAAAATCACTGGTTTTTCTACAACTACACCTGAATCTGGATCTTTTAGATAGGATACTGTAAAAGTGGCCACTCTACCTGTATCTCTTATATCAACCCATCGATCAGGCTTTACAAAACATTTTCCACATACAAGTCTTGGAGGAAAAAAGACTCTATTACAGCCGGAACATTGTAAGCCTACTAATTTCTTTTCTTTCAACTTTTCCAAAAAAGGTTGCATGTGAGTTATATTAAATTTATATTTATAGCTGTTCAAATACCAATTTGCTGGCATTGTTCTGGTTCTGACGTATTCCTTTTTAACATAATCTAGCGATTTTCTCCGTGTTAATTTCGACATATTTTTTCAACTCCTCCATTTTCTCTTCGGTTCATCGGACATTACCATTAATGTACAGAAGTTGAGTGTACCTCCCCAACCATGCCCTATGGACGTGTGTACTGTCTTAGGAACTTGATTGCTAGCTTTTCCCATTATCTGTAGCGCAGCTTCAGCGGGTCTTTCCATGGCGGCCGCGCCTATTGCATTTGTTGAATTAACTCCACCGGAGCAATTTATCGGCAGTTCTCCATTAAGAGCAGTAATCCCATTTTCGTACATTTGTGGTGCTGTAGTTTCTTCGAATAAACCTAATTTTTCAACCCACATGAGTTCTTGATTTGGAAACGGAGAGTATACTTCTGCATAATCGATTTCTTTTTTTGGAAATGAAATCCCCGCTTGCCCATAGGCTAATTCAGCGGATTTCATTGCGCCTAGTTGATCGGAAGGATCTATTTGTCCTGACCCGCTCCCGTCGTATCCGAGAACAGCCGTTTCGTGAGCGACACTAGCGACTCCATTTACATAAACAGGGATGTCGCACATGTCTTTAGCTTTTTCTTCAGTCGTAAATAACATTGCACAAGCTCCATCTGACGCTGGACAAACCATGCCATATCTTAATGGAAATGATATGTAAGGCGTGTCCAATACTTGTTCAACAGTAAGATCAGGCATTTTTAAATGAGTCCACCAAGTTTTGGCGGCATTCCGTCTGTTTTGAACAACGACTCTAGCCAAATCTTCTTCTGTAATATTAGTTTTACGCATGTAATTGGTTGCTTGATAAGAAGCAACCCCTATGGCAGCCCCAGCAGATAATAGACGCGATAATTGATCGTAAGGAATGCCTAACGTGTTTAAAATAGAGATTTCTCCATATGCTACACTAGCAAGACCAACGCTAGTATCACCTTGAGATTGTTGTTCGAACGCTATTGCTAAAACAGTATCAATTCCCGGTAAACCCGCTGTAACATTATAATATCCCGCAATAGCGACCGTCCCTCCAGTTGTCCCCCCAGTAGTTATTCTCATTAAGGGTTTATTTCTCGCCCCCATCCAGTCTGTCATCCATAATTCAGGAATATTGGCACCTTCAAACGCAGGCATGTTTCCATTAACGAACGCGTCAATATCTTCAAAACCAACACCGGGTACATTCTTTAAACAATCTTCAACCGCTTCGCTTACCAATTCTGGCATGTTCACATCAGAGCGTTTTGAAGCGTGTTCGCTAAACCCAGCCGATACAATTGCAACTTGTCTTCCCATTTTTATTTTTCACCTTCCAACACGTATAATATATTATTTTGAGCACACATTCCTATTTGACCTGAAGCGATAGCTTTTTTAACGTCTTTTACTTGATAACCATCTGCCTCATTTCTTATCTGCTTGGCGGCTTCAATGATTCTAATTAATCCTGTTCCGCAAGGAGGATTGCCACCTAAAGCCCCTCCTGACGGATTGATGGGGAAATCACCATCAATTTCGGTGTTAACGCTTGCTCCTTTACCTTTCTCGGCTAAACCTAGCGCTTCAGCAAGGATTAATTCTTCATGTGCATAAGCTTCAAATATTTCGGCTATATCAATTTCATTCTTGACATCTTTAATCCCAGCGGCGTTAAAAGCCATTTTACTGGCTAATTCCATGGATTTACATCCCGATAAGTCTCGATCACCTAGATAATATGGATCTTGATTGTATCCAACACCAGTAATCCAAACAGGATTATCAGTGATTTTTAATGCTTGCCTTTCTGGTGCTAATAATAATGCTGCAACACCATCACAAGGTTGAGCAACCATTAATTCTGTCACGGGATCTGCGTAAATTTCAGATTCTAACACGTCTTTTACCGTTATGTTTGAATTTTGAGCTTCTGCTAATGCCAAAGGGTTTTTAGTGGCATTAATTCTATTTTTAACGGCTATTTTAGCAATATCTTCCGCGCTTACTCCGTATTTTTCCATGTACGCCCTCATTTGAAAACCAGCCGCAGTTATATCGTTAACATGAGCAGATGGTCTTTCCCATGTAGGATCTGTTTCAAATAATCGAGTAGAATGATATGGAAAGCATGAAGCCATACTACCCCCCCATATTACTGCTAATTTATGATTTCCCGATAATATTCGCATTAATCCATATAAAACGGCGTGTGCTCCGTCCATCTCTACTTTACTCTCATCTGCCATGTATCCTCCACCAACCTCTACAGTAAAACAATTAGAAATTGTTCGACCGTCGTAATAATCATTTGTGCAAGAGATTACCGTGGTTATATCCTTTTTTTTCAAACCAGCTTTATCCATGGCACCTCTAACTGCCTCAAAAATCATTTCGTAACGACCATAATTTGCATCTGAAAATAGTTTAACTTGATTGTAGCCTACAATTCCAACTTTTTCCATTTAATTTTTTCACCTCATGACTTTACAAAACCCTTAATGTCTGAAGGGTCTCCTTTTGGTGTTTCCACCCATTCAATTTTAAGCTTCATCCCCGTTTTAATTTCTTCAGGTACCATCTTTAATAAAGGATAGACGATACTTGTATTGCTTCCATCAATGTTTACCATGCCAACGATCTGAGGTTTCGCTTTTCTCGCTCGTCTATCGCTAACCCTATATGGAGTAATTGTGAAAGTCACTAAAGTACCTGTATTAGCCAAGTCAACCCAGTTTTGATCAATTGGAATTACAACATTGCATTTCCCACAAATCTTTCTAGGTGGCACAAAGACATCACCACAATGTGGACATTTATTGCCTAGAATTTTTTTTTGTTCCAAGCCATCATAGAATTTATCCATGTATCTACCAACCCAGAACGCAAAATCTGCTTTAACCAGGCCTTTATTCGCTACTATTACTTTTTCTGTCATTTCATTTTCAATTTTATTTCTAATTAAAATATTTTGATTAATATGAATTTTTCATACTATTAATAATATTATGAATTAACAAGTGTCAGAAAAATTAGATCTTTTATCCTTAAATACAAAGAACTATAAAAAATCATGAAATTCTTCATAAAATTAGAAAATACTTGCCTACGATTTATTACTTCTATTAATACAATAATTCTTGAATTTGAATTTAAAGACGAATGCATGGTAATGCCCCTTAAAGTTCATCGGGTTGAAGTACTTAAGGGAACATGTCAATTGTAGAGAATTACGATCTTGTTGAAGATAACGCCGAAAATAAAAGGATTACATCTTAAAAAAGTATCAATAATAAATTTATATTTTGTTTTTTAAAAGGCGTGATTTTTAATATTAATATTCTTATTATAAAAATAATTATTATTTATATCAAACTATTATTTTAATCCAATAATTTTTTCTAATGAATAAATTCGATGAAAGTAAAAAAGAGTTGAGGGAAGATCGCGGATTTCCTCTTTAAAATTTGCATATTTGGCGATGGTGGCGTAGGAAAAACCACTTTAATACAAAAATACATGACTGGTTTGTTTAAACAGAATATAATGACAATAGGAGTCGATTTTTATTTAAAAAATGTAATAATTGATAAAAAAAAGGTTATCTTACAAATCTGGGATTTTGCTGGAGAAAAACAATTTAGATCTTTAGCATCAAGTTATATTAACGGTGCTTCTGGAGCAATTTTCATGTACGATATCACGCTAATTGCTTCCTTAATGAATTTAAATGACTGGCTAGACGCTTGCGTAATTGATTCAAAAAGATTAGAAGAAGAAATTCCGATTATTCTTGTAGGCGGTAAATTAGATCTCCAAGATAAAAGAACAATTGTTTGCGACATGGCTTTTGATGTTGCTAAAAAATCAAAACTTTACGGATCCATAGAATGTTCGTCTAAAACCGGTGAAAATGTGGAAGAAATATTCGAAACATTAACTCGTGTAATGATGAAAAAAGCGGGATTAATTTAGTTTCTATTGTTATAAGATTACAACTCATTGAAATGTCCAATATTTAATATTTAATAATACAAATGAATGTAAAACATGGATTCAAACGACTTTGAAATAATAAAATCAACTATTATTTCAAGAAAAAGCATTAGAAGTTTCTTAGATCAAAAAATTGAACGCGATAAAATCAAGGAGATATTAGAGTGCGGTCGATGGGCTCCTTCAGGGTTGAATAATCAACCATGGAAAATATGTGCCGTCTCACATCCTACTGTCAAGCGATTAATAATGGATCTTACAAAATATGGAAGAATTATGGAAAAAGCATCTTTTAATTTAGTCGTTTTCTTAGATGTCGAAAGAGGGTATAATCGAGTTAAAGATATTCAAGGAATTGGGGCATTCATGCAGAATATTCTAATTGCCGTTCATGGAATGGGTTTAGGTGCTGTTTGGATTGGTGAAATATTAAATAACAAAGAAAAGATCAACGAAATATTCAAATTAGATGTTAAAAAATTCGAATTGATGGGCATGATTGCGATTGGAGTCATTGATAAGGAAAAAGTAGAAAAACAAGACGCCACAAGAGAACGACGAACTATTGACGATTTTATCGATTGGTATTAATTTCTTTTTCCCATTTAGCTTTGTTAAAATGGAAGGGGATTAAATCGTGCTAGAATACCCCCTATCCAATAGTAGATTTCGACCCAATAGATATAAGTTAAACCCAAGTATAATAAAGCAAAAAGCGCGCCAAATACAAATCCAAATATCACATCAGTTGGATAGTGAACGCCCAAGATTAATCTTGTTATTGCCATGATGATGTCTAAAAAAATAAATATAATCAGCAAAAACCAACTGTTAAAATAAAAGGCAAATATAATACCGAATAATAAAAAGAAAGTTACATGTCCCGAAGGAAACGACTTGTGTTCCCGAATCAATTCATCTTCCTGTTTAACTCCCTTTTCTTTTAGCTTTATGTATGGACGATTTCTATTTACAATTTTATAACGAATTAGAACGTGTAATATGATTGATTGGTCGAACCCACCCGTAAATAGAACAAAAAGGTAGTAATCTTTAGTTACATATCCATATATTCCCATGATTATCCATATAAGGCCCCAAAAAAACACATTTCCAAAAAAACTATAAATTTTAGCAAATATCTTAGTTTTTTTTGAAAATTTGCTTTGATATAAGACCAAGAACATTTTTTGGTCCCATTCTTCTAATTCTTTTAAGTAATTGTGCAATTTAAGTCAATATTAAGATTTTTTTAACCTTTGTCATTATATTATTTTTTAATATTAAATGTTTTTTATATGAATAAAACTCTGGTGAATATGTTTTATTGGATTTTTAAATAGATGTTTGTCGAAATTAAAAAATAATTTTTATTTTTAATATATTCCTTAAATATTTAAACTAAATATAAAGTTCATTATAAATCTAAAATATGAGTGTATAAAAAATGGATTCAGTAGTAAGTATGTATGAGAAATATTTCAAAGATCCAATGAGGGAACCTGTTTTAATCGACTATGTGAGAACACCCGTAGGGAAGAAAAGAGGAACAGTGATTCGCCTTAGAGGAGACGATTTAATCATTCATTGCTATCAAACACTATTAAATCGAAACGAATTTGATAGAGAACTTATCGGTGATTCGATTGTTTCGTGTTGTAGTCAAATTGGCGAATGTGCCATGGATATTGGAAGAATGGCAGCTATAGGTGCCCACCTCCCCGTGAGTGTACCGGGTATGAGCG
>JAUXAJ010000027.1 GCA_030620005.1 Promethearchaeota archaeon
AATAGTATCAACTTATCGTTAAAAATGGGGTGCGTATAGATGTAAAACTAGTACAAATTTTAAAGATAATAAAGTTTTAAATTAATAGAAACCAGATCTTTATTATTCTTTAGAAAAAATTACAAAACTTAAGTTAATAATTTATTTTTTTGAAGTCTTTTCAGTTTTTTTAATGATGACATGATATAAATTCATTGTTCTTTACAAATATCTTTCATTAAAAAAATCGGAATTATTGAAAGGATCATGATCACTCCGACAATGGCACTTATTAATTCAGTTTCGATATATGCTGATAATGCCGTCCCTAAGGGAACGAAAATTACGCTCGCTAAAATCCTAAACGACGCCATTATTTGAAAAATAAGAACTTTTTTTCGGGATAGTGTTATAATTATGGAGATTAAATTTATTACAAGAAATCCCGCCATTATTTGCATTATTGCAATTAATATAAAAAATACTATAATATGCGAAAAGGGAGCTATTATCAATATTATTCCCGATGTAATAGTAGAGATGATTAATAATCTCTTTCTATCAAATTTATTTGAAATAATTCCAGCAAGAATTATTCCTATTGTATTTACTAACACAAATATTATCATGAAAAGCGAAAATAATGGTGCACTTCCTGGTCCTAACTTTTTTATAGCCCAAGGTTCTAAAGGATACTGATAAAGATTAGTGGAATATACCAAGAAAATATAAATGGACATTAAAACAATATGGTTTAAAACCACTGGTTTTTCAGAAATGACTTCTACCTGTTCTCCAATTTTTTCATTAAATGGTAACTTTAAGAATAATATAATAATTGTAAATGGTATTACAGATAAAATTCCAATTAATAAAAACTGATTCCACATCGGGATTGAATATTCATCCGAAATCGTAAGAAAAAATAAAACATTAGGCATAATCGCTCCAACGATCACACCAAGTTGAGTACATAATACATTATTATCTTTAGTTTTTTCAGTTGGAGAATTAACTACAATAATTTTATCAACTGTCACATCCATTAATGCCAAGAATGCGAAATTAATTCCAAGAAAAATGCCGAAAATTACTAACAATTCCACGGTTAATGCAAAGAGGATAAAGCTAATAAGAGCGCCTAATGACCCTAAAATTAGAAAAAAGTCTTTTCTTTTTCGCTCTTTATCGAAATATAGGGAAAATAAGGGTTTTACAAACATCATTGAATATGAAAAAATCTGAACAAAAGCGAGCTCGATTCTATCGACATTGAGCACATTAAAAAAATAAATTGGGAGATAAGTATTAATGTAAATATAAATAACTTGTGCAATAAAATAAACCGAAAAATAAACCGCATAATTTCTTTTATAAGAATTCATAATTTCTTTTATTAGAATTCATAATTATATATATGTTTTAAAAATAATTACTATTAATTTACTTTTTCACAATAAATGTAAATTATCTTGTAAAGTCAAGTAATTTAAATATTTTTATCAAAATAAATAAATAAATAAATAAATAAGTATATTTATTAGCAAAAATTTGAAATGAAGTCTATCAAAATCTTATATATTCATCCCTATGAATTTTGGGGGACAACCGATATTTTACCAAGTTTTATTAGAATTTCCAATTATTTAAATTCAAGAAGAAAAGAACTGAATGGTTCGATTAAAGAAAAATATTTAGATTTTAGATATGAAAATTTACCTGAATTTGCTCCTGAAAACATAGTACTTTATCGTTTTGAGCTTAAAAAATTATTAACTAAGATTTATAAAAGATTTAAATTTAATTTGGTTGCAATCTCTTGTTATGGTTCTTTTAATTATATAAATTCTATTGAAGTTGCTTTTTTAATTAAATATTTTATTAATCCAAATTGTACAATCGTCGTTGGCGGAGTACACACAACTATTTGTCCTCAAGACTTTCAACCAGGAGAGTTTCCCGTATATCTTAATAATACTTATAACCAAAATACAACTCCATTTGATTTTTTAATCAAAGAAGAGGGAGAAAAACCATTTTTTAAGTTAGTTCGAGATATTCTGGAAGGTTCAATCAAGAGACGAAATAATCCGACAGAAAATTGCATTATCAGAGAAATAGAAATTATTAATGACCTTAATGAGCTGCCTATTATTGATTTAAGACTATTAAAAAAATATCGCAAAATTCTTAAAAAGTATAATAATTTATGGATTGATTTTTCTAGAGGATGTATATTTAAATGTAAATTTTGCATTAATTCAGAAAACTATGTGAATTGTTATAAAAAGGTTCGCACTAAATCAGTAAAAAAATGTATTGAAGAATTAAAAGTTCTAAAGAATTGTAAATGGTTATCAATAAAAAATGTATTTATTTCAGATATGATTTTTTTGCCCAAAAAATCATTAAGAACTCAATTTTTTGAAGAATTAAAAAAGATCATAAACCAAGAAGGAAGCTTTCCTTTTCAAATTACTATTATGGATCGCATTGATTTATGTTCTATGGATGATTTAGCAAATTATAATGAATTAAATATAATTCCTAGCTTTGGACTCGAGTCTTGTTCAAAAACAATGTTGTATAAAATGGGAAAAATATTAGGAAGAACAAGAAACCAAATTAACAATGGCATCAATCGTTATTTACTTAAACTTGAAGAAATCATTAAAGAAGGGAACAAATTGGAATTGTTAATAAAATATAATTTACTTATTGGCTTACCAGGTTCTACTAAAGAAACAATTAAAGAAAATTGTGATTTTTTTTTAAAAAAAAGATTTGATGGAGAAAGTTTATTAGATAAATTTAAAGTAATCTTCAAATTTAACAAATACTTCGCTTACATAGGTTCTGAGATTTATAATATTGCAGAAGAAAAGTTTGGGGCAAGGATTTATCACAAAGAATGGTGGAAAATGTTTAGGAAAGACCAAGCATATCTAGCGGCACTCGTAGATCCAAGTAAAGACTTAACTTTCAAAGAGTCCATAAATCTAAACTTAAAATTTATCAAAGAAGTATTTATTAAACAAAATAAACTTAAAAATCCTGTATATTCTTTCTCCATATTAAGGGATTTTTTAAGAAGTAAAGATGGTTTAATTTATAAGCTTCATGAAATGATAAAAGAGAAAAACTCCAATTGAAGAATTTACAGCAACTATTTTTAGTTATTTCGAAAATACATTACTAAAACCTTATATAGAGTTTAAAATATTTTATTTATAATTAAGTCTGAAAAATAGAAAAATTAAGAGTGTCATTATAATATTATTATCCTTCTGAACTAAAATTATTAAATTTTAAATATCGATATGGAAACTATAAGATTAAATCTAAAAAATATAGAAGGCAATGAAAACATCGATGATATCAATGAGTTTTTTTTTGAGCTATTACTAAATTTACAATCTTATTTAAATCTTAAAATCATTAATCAGAGCGTTAAAATAACTTTTATTAAGGCAAAAATAGAAAATTTTAATCTTTTTAATTTTGGAGTTAAGAAAAGCATTAGAAATAACACAATTTTTATTGAAATTTTAGATAAATATAAGAAATTCTTATCCTTCATTTTATTGAGAGAAGCTTATTGTTGTTTTATTCCTGACATTTTAAAAGATAACGAATCAGTAATGATTTTTATCAATCAAATTATAGAAAATAATCTTCAAAATTTTGATGTTATTAACGATTGGAAGTCTTTAATTAGAGAAATTATTGTAAATTATAATTTCCTCGTAGCAAGTTTTGACAGATTAGAGAAATTTCTTATGCTACAAGGAACTGAAGTAACAGAAAATCCTATAATATTTTTCTTTGAATATATTAGAAAAAATATTCTATTGATTAATGATAATTCAGAAGATCTTTATTATAACCTTCATAAAGAATTCTTATTTAAAACATCTAAATCTATAAAAAATAATGAGATTATAGAAACAATTCGAGTATTAATAAAGATTTTCTATAAAGTTAAAAGTTACCGTGCTCTTTTAGATTTTCAAAATTATTTTAAGAAATATAAACAAAATGGAGAAATTAATACAGATCTCTCTTTAAGAAAATTTATTGTTAATATGAAGTGGATCAATAAATTTAGTTATATTGCTCCATCTTATCAAATTAATTATAACGCACTTAATCTGGTTGTTATAGTATGTATATTAAGATTCCATCCACTAATCACGAAAGATAAAGTAGATCTTATTATACAAAAGTTACCTTTCTTTTTAAATTCAAAATCTTCAGAAAGTTATTTTGCAATAGAAGTATCTGGTTATATTATTGCTCCTCTCGCTTATTTAAAAGATATATGTAATTTTATTGATAAATTAGAACAGTATGGATTTATAACGAACAAAATCTGTTTTTTTGATTCGAAATATGAAAATAATTTAAATCTTAACTATTTCAGGGAATTCTACAAAAAAGGTCGAATTATCAACCCTAACAATAGACATTATGATGATAAATACGAAATTAAATTTACAATTAATTTTGGTCGCAAATTTTTTAAACAAAAACTTTCAATCTTAGACTATTTAATACTAGATAGAGTTAGATATTTTTCAATTACAGGATTTGCATTTGAAAGGAGAACTGAAACGCTAAGAGCATTAAAATCCGATTTACTTAACGAAATATTAAGTCAACGAGCTTTAATTAGGGAATTAAAAAAAAATGTTGAAGTTTTTTATAAGGATGAAGATTTAAAAAATAAAATTCTAACTTTTTTAGATTCGAATAGATGGCTTGGATTTTTCTACATTAAAGAATTGTTAGGAACCTTAATATCCGGTATTGAGATAATTAAAACATTTTTAATCGAAAATCAAAATATTAAAAACCTACATCAATTTCAAGAGGTAATAAAAAAAAGAGCTCTCTCTCAATCAATTGAAAAAAAATTACTATATAATGAGGAGGAAGTTAAAAAAGTAATTTTTCAAGATTTAATTCCACTCTATTTCCAAAATAAGAGGAAATTCAATGAAGATCTGGAGGACTATCAGAAATTCTACAATTTTTTCAAATCCTGCCATGACTTGAAAATATTAAGCTCAAGATCAATGGAGAGACTTATTAAAGATGAAGATTTAGTAGAAAAAATTTACTCAATAAAAGAGGAAAAGCTAAGCAAAAATTATGAGAATTCAAGGTTAAAAAGAATTACGAGCAAGGATGTTGAGGAGATTATAAATTCGTTTGTAAATTCAAAACCACCTATTATTGCCCCTCTACTAATCACTACAATAATGACAACACCCTTTGCAAAGTATTATATTCAACTTGTTGTTAAAGATTCGGCAGAAACTCGAAAAACAATTGACAGGATAAAGCGATATTTTCCAAGGGTCATTATTCTCGGAGGTGAAGAAATTTTTTCCAGAGAAGAATTATTTCAAGTTGAGATATACCTTCCGAGCCTTAATGAAAAAGAAAAAGAACTTTTAATTTCCATATTACATAATTTATTTAAAGACAACCTCATAAGTCTTAAAAGATATTTTTACGATGGTTTCTTTAAAGCATTTTCAAGAAAAGATTTTTACGACTTTGAAAAGCAGGAGTTTTTTTATACAAAAGACCTGTTCGAACAATATTTCAGATACGTTCAAAAAATATTTTCTAAAAACCTCAAGCCATTTCAAGAACAGAGTAAAATAGTTCAAGATCAATTTTGGTCATCAGAAAAAGATATTAAACATTTTGTAAATCGGGTAAACGATCGATGTTCGAGAGAACAAGTTGATCTAAATCCAAAGAAATTAAATGAGTTATTGAGGATTCATTCTAATCTGAAAGATTTATTCCTAGATTCTGAAAATTTCCAAACAATAAGGCACCAAGAATTTTTTAAGAATTATGTTCATTACATAAAATTTAAACCTACTTTTCAAGCTTTTGGATTAGGACAATATTATTTGTACATTCGCTCATCCAAATTTGAAGAATTTGATGTTAGACATTTGTTAATAAACACATTTCAGAAAGTTAAATATCCCGCATTTATTGACAACACACAATCGTTTTTTATTAAATACATATTTCCCCATCGAAATCCAAATATGGCTCATATTAATTGGTTGACGCACTCGAAGCGAGCAATTAGCGAATATTGCTTGTTTTTCGTTAAAAAGGTCCACCAATTATTTCATTTGGATTACAATATTAGTTCAAACTGGGACATGGATCATAATCGTTTTAAAGCTTACATGCAAAGAATTCTTTTTAATCCCACTTACAAGGTTCAGATTTCTCCAAAAAAGGAGTTTAATATTGGAGACTTGATTATATCCGACTACTGGGGTCCGGATTCTTCATATTTTAAGGATTTGACTCAAATTTACACGACAAGTTCTAAAGATATAAAATTTATTCCTCATAGGTCGTTGCTTGAAGGCATCAAAACCCTTATAAAGAAGCAACTCATTTGGCCATATATAAAATTAAAAAAACAAAATCTAGATCTACGAGAGAAAATTTGCATCATTTTACCAGATGTAAAACAAGAACACATCAGTACCCTTATAAAAATATTCAGTTTCTTTAATTTTGGATTTATTTACGAGATTGAAGGTCATTATTATGTAAATGGGTTTTACAAGGAAAAAAAGTTCGAGAACGGATTATCAATCAAACTTTACCTGCCAAATTGCGAAATTAGTATATTTCAACAGTTATTTAAAAAACTATTTCAATATTTAAAAATCAAGAAATTCTTGATAATGAGCGACATGATTGACGGGAGGAACTTCCTAGAATCGACGTTCGATAATTTAAAGTTTTTAAAAACATACAATCCCCTAAAAAATCTTGAGTGGAGTGAAAAAGATAAAAAGTGGATAAATTTTAAATTATATGGTGAAAGATTTAAAAAGAATCATCCAAAATTGTATTAATTTAATTACCTAATTTGAAATGAAATCTTTTTTTTAAACATGATTCAAAAAGAATAAAAAATTTCGATATTTTTCGTATATGATGATTAAAGAAAAATATGATTTCAAAACTTTTGATACAATATTTAATCCGAAACACATAGCTTTCATTGGAGCTTCTGAAAATTCCGCACTCGGTTCAATGCTTTATCTTCCTGCGTTTAAAGAATCAAGGTGGTCTGACACTTTTTATCCTGTTAATCCCAATCGCGATAAAATACTTGATTGGAAGTGTTATCCTTCGGTTTTAGACATTCCTTATCCAGTAGATACGGCTTACATATCTCTTAAGGTAAATATCATTCCAAAAGTAGTAAAGGAATGCGTTGAAAAGAAGATCCGATGGTTAATAATTTTTGCAAGCGGATTTTCTGAATCTGGCGACCCTGATGGTGTAAAATTCGAGCGAGAACTTCAACACATGATAAGAAGTTCTAATACAAGAATTATCGGGCCTAATTGTCTAGGTCCTTTTAATAGTTCCAATGGTATGGCGTTTACCTTTAACGCAGAAGTAGGGCCTCCGGGTTTTGTTTCATTCATGTCCCAGTCTGGAGGCCACTTGACTCAATTGTTCGATATAGGTTTTAAGCGTGATATTAGGTTTCGGTATGGCGTTTCTTTTGGTAATCAGATAGATTTGAATTGCGTGGATTTTTTAAGACATTTTGCTCAAGATTCAAAAACTAAAATAATCTGCTGTTATTTAGAATCTTTTGGTTCTGGAAGTGGCAGAAATTTTTTCTTAGAACTTAGAGAAACTTGTAAGGTTAAGCCAATAGTTATTTGGAAAGGTGGATACACGAAAGATGGTGCTCGAGCGGCGTTTTCCCATACAGGAGCAATTGCTTCCGACGATCGTTTATGGAATTCGATGGTTAAGCAAACTGGTGCGATACTTGTTAAGGACAACGAAGAATTTTGGAATGCAATAAAAACTTTTGAATTATTATTTCCAAAATACCTTCCTAAAGGTAGAAATGTTGGCATCATAACGCCTGGAGGTGGAAGCTCGGTTTTCGCTTGCGATATATTTGGAGCTCATAACCTTAAAGTGCCCACTTTATCTAATAGTTCTCAAGAAAAGATAGCGGAAATTTTACCGAGAGAGAATATTAACTTTAAAAATCCAATCGATTTAGGCGCATCGGGCTTTGTGTTAGATATTTTTTTAAATTGCATTGAAGTAGTTGTCAACGATCCAAACATCGATATTGTAGTTGTACCCTTATGGGGTCATCATATTTACCATTATGTATTCAAAAAAATGATAAAATTACAAAAAAGAACTACTAAACCGTTCTTGTTTTGCTTACCGAGTATAGCCGATTCTATTGAGCTAGCAAGTAGATTTGAAAGGTCTAAAAAAGTATTACATGAACATAGAGTTCTCTATTATTTATCTTTGAGAGATGCAGCGAAATGTCTTTCTTCACTTTGCAATTATAGCGATTTTTTAAGAAATCGTGGAATAGACCCATCAAAATGAAAAAAACTACAAAAACTTACTTTTTAACTTACTTTTTAAAGTTTTTACCGTATTCTTTGAGGGCATCAATGAATTCTTGCTTCAAGATGTTCTTAAATTCGAGTTCATTTTCTTTTATGCAAAGATCACCGTCATTAAGGACAAATTCTGAGTAATGATTATTTTTACAAAAGCGTGAATAGGGCACGATTAAAGTTGAAATGTCATGCGAACTTCTTAAATCATTACTTATTTTGTTTTCTGAAACCTTAACTAAATTATTAAATTTATAAAATTTAAGTAAAGAAACCCCACGGATTGGCGTTTTTCCGCCCGTGGGATGAATTGCCTCCTTACTTTTAACTCTTCCTGAACTCAATCCTTACCACATTAGTATTTTTACGAATTAATTAATATAAGACAATTAATGTATTTATAAAAAAAGACCCGACAAATTTAGTGATATACTAAAAACTAAGGGTTCAAACTAATTAAAAAAAAGACTAAAAGAATTTGAATATTTAATTAAAAAAAACATGATGAAATTATTTTTTTCCTTTCCATTTCACACTATCGCTAAAAACTCGTAATCTTTTCCGACCTTCATTATCATGACACTCAACTTGAATTGAATTGGAATGTCTTCGTTTAATTTTTCTTCAAAACCTTTAGAAGACGAATCGATTTCTACATATAACTTTCTTTCTTCAGTAACTGCTCCAAGATTAATTTTAAACCCTTGAAATTAATGAAGTAAGTATAAGGATATAAAATAAAAGTAAATTAAAAAAAAAGTAATATTCTCCTAATTCTAATTTAATAACCTGATTGCAGTAATAATGCGAAGCACCCGTAGAAAAATCCGTTGATTACTCCAAGTACTATAATAGTAATAATTAATGCTATTGTAAAAGAGCCCCCGATTATTAACAGAACCATATAGCCGACAGCGGCAATAATTGTTGTCAAGAACCAACTACCAAAGGCTTCTCCTTTTGAATCCGCGAAATTTCCCGCTAGAATTGCAGCTAATAAAGGCGCAACAATGTAGCCTGCGTATAATAAAATCGTGCCAAGCAATATCGGTCCTGATATGAAAATATTAATAAGCCCAAGCCACACACTTCCAGGAAGCATCGCAATTGGTCCAAATAGAGCTGATCCTAAAACGGTCAGGTTTAGTATAGTACCGAAGAATGCCCCAATAGTGCCATTAACCAACTCAATTAGTATCGTAAAAGCAAAACTAAGCCCAATAAAGAGTGCAATGGATATTCCGAATGATTTTCCAAAAGACATAGAGTTTAACACCTAAATTTTTTTTTGAAATTTTTAATTATTTTTATTTTGGGTTCGT
The DNA here is from genome assembly GCA_030620005.1 of Promethearchaeota archaeon. Next base: position 9,755 of record JAUXAJ010000027.1, read on the forward strand.
ATATTTCTATTAAGTAATAAAATGAATTTATAAATATATAAATATATTGAACTTTACAATTATTTCTTAATTATAAGTTAAACAAGAATGAAAAGTAAATTGAAATTTAAGGTTGGAAGATAATTCTTATACTATTTTTTTAAGACCCTATTTAATTTTTGTTGTTAATGAATAATATGAAGTAGACAACAAAAAATAAAGGAAGTTTTATTTAATCATAAAGATTAAAGATTAAAGATATAATAAAAAAAAGAAAGAGAGAGAATGGGTAACAATACTAAGGAAAAAAATCTTGTCGTTGGCAAGCTCAAGCACGATAGTTTGAAAAAACTGTTAAAAAAATTTGTTTCCAATTTATCACTGCAAGATAAAAGAGTAATAATGGGTTCAAAGATTGGGGAAGACGCTGCCGTCATTGATATGGGAGATAAATATTTAGTTGCTAAAACTGACCCAATTACATTTGCAACCGATGAGATTGGCTATTATGCTGTAAACGTTAATGTTAACGATGTAGTTTGTACTGGAGCAGAGCCAAAATGGTTTCAATCCACAATATTATTACCAGAAAATCGAACGACTGAAGCGTTAGTCGAAAAAATATTTAGAAATATTCACGACACTTGCAAGTCAATGAAAATTACAGTAATTGGTGGTCACACTGAAGTTTCTTATGGAATTGATAGGCCTATAGTCGTTGGTTCTTTACTCGGAGAAGTTGAAAAAGATAAACTTGTATTATCGTCCGGATCAAAACCAGGGGACGCTCTCATATTAACTAAGGGCATTTTTATTGAAGGAACATCAATAATAGGGCGAGAGAAAGAAAATGAATTGCTAAAACACGGATTAAATTTAGAATTTATAAATCGATGTAAGAATTATCTATTTAACCCAGGTATTAGCGTTTTTAAAGAAGCTCTTTTAGCAAACGAACAGTTTAAAATCAAAAGTTTTCACGACCCCACGGAAGGGGGACTTGCTACTGGAATAGCAGAAATGGCTATCGCTTCTAATACTGGTGTTATAATTGACAGTGAAAAAGTAATAATTTTACCAGAACCAAAAGTGTTAAGTAAAATTTTTAATCTTAATCCATTAAATATAATTTCATCAGGCTCACTATTAATTGCCGTGGAACAAAAAGACTCATCTGAGTTAATTGATTTATTAAAAAAAAATAATATTATTGCAGAAAAAATCGGTTATTTTGTACCAAAAGATAAAGGCTTAATGATTAAAGAAAAAGATGGTAAAATAAAAATTTTAAAATATTCTGAGACTGACGAAATTACAAAAATCTTTTGAAAAAAAAATAATATTTAAAAAATGATTGTGACTGATTGTTAAAAGATTATTAATTTAATTAAATTCTTAGCGAACGCTTTCGCATTCTCAAGATCATTAGCATTTGGATGACCTTTTATTTTTTTTGCATGTTCTTCCCTGGCTTTTTCTTCCTCAGGAGGATAAGTTGCCCACAGTTGTTTTTGTTGTTCTAATGTCATTCCTAAATTTTCACCACAGCAACTAAATTGATCCACTATAGATACATCATGCATTCTAAGAGCTTTTCCAATACCTTTATCAAAAGCTCCGGGATACCATATTAAATTCCCATAAGTCTGGAAACAAGCAATTTTAGGAGGGAGTTCAGTAGCTTTTCTCATCAATTGTTTTATCGATTTTCCTATATTTTTAGCATAAATTCCTGAACCCAAAATAAGAAAATCATAAGAATTTAATCTAGCTGGGTCAACATTTTTAGCAGTCATTAAGGTAACATCTTGTCCTTCTTCAATTAATCCTTCCTTAATGCTAATAGCAACTTTTTTCGTATTTTCAGTATTGGAATGATATGCAATTAAAATTTTCATATACATCAACGGTTTTAAAATTTAATAATTAATTAATAGTTTCAATATAATTAGGATGAGCTAGTTTTACCTCCTTTAATAATTTTTTTTTTAAGGATAAGGTTCCCTATTAGACTTGTCCATTTGGAATCAAGTGAAGCCAAGCACTTTTCTAACCCTTGCTTAAAGATCCTTCTCGTCCAACGATGTACCGTGTAAAGCTTATCGTTTTTAATCAAACTCTTGTCAAAATCTTCTCTATTAATTTTATTGATGAAATAAAAGAGACTCTTCAAAAATTTTTGGAAAACAGCGGTCAATTTTTGCGCAGTAATTATTATCGTTCTTCTCCTAAGAAGTTCGTTCTTTTATTTAAACACCTTGGTCTTAAAAAGCAGTTTTCGTTAATTATTTCCACCGCCGTGCTTTATTTAGATTTAATAAGCACCAATCTCGGGAGACGTATAGAAAAAGAAGATGTTAAGCCCGTTCGTGAGATTATTGTAGCCTAAAATTATTGGTCTTAAAAAACAGTTTTCGTGAATTGTTAGTAATATTTTTTTCCTCCTTTCGAAAATTTTTTACAGTATTAATGAGGTCTTGAATTGCATATTACTAATATTTTTATTTTCGATTATATATATATTGAATAAAGAGTTATTAATGAATTACTTGATTGAAGTTGGCAAATAAGGAGTTATCAGAGATCCTTGAATTTTTAAGCGAAAAAATAAAAGGTAAAGGATTTAATCTTCAAATCGAAAAAAATGTATTTTTTGATGTGATTTATCGAAAAAAAAAAGTTTTCGAAGAATTTACGAGAAGTATTAATTCAAAATGGCACGTGATTAACGAAAAAAATCAAAATCGAGTAATAAAAAAAACTTATACATCCTTTCTCTACGAAAATTTCCACGATTTTTTTAAATTCTATTTACAAAACTTTTTTGGATTTGATGAAAAAAAACTTTTTTTGGATTTGAAGGAAAAGATAAGTGATAAATTGCTATTTTTAGAATATCATTATTTTTTATCGCCAGAAGAAGAAAAAAACTACAAAATATTATCTGAAAAATTAGAAGGAGAGGTAGACTGGGAAATTCCAATGGGATACCTTTATTTTAACACAGCGGTACTAGGGATAATCATTAGGAAAGCCATTCAAGAAAAACTTTTTATTGTGCTTGAAGCTGGGGTCATTAAAAGAGACGGTAATAATAATTACATGCATTTTTTAATAATGATAAGGGATAGTAAAGATGACCAACTTACTTATTATCTAAACATGGTTTTATTTTATTTATTTAAGCGATTTGGAGGTGTTCCAGAAGAATATTTAGAAAAACTTCTAAAAAGTAGAGAAAATTTGTATCAAATTGCCTTAAAGGAATATCCGTTCACAAAAGAAAGAATTGTCAATTTATTGTATTATTTTTATAAGAAATCCAAAATACTCCAAAATTTGCCCCTTCCTCTCTTGGATTTCTTCAATTTTGTATGCTCTCGCGTCGAGGATTCCATTTTTTCTAAAATTGATATAATCAAGAAAGAATTTATTGATAATTTTGATTATTCTGTAGAAAAAAAAGAGTCACTAATTAGAATTTTCAAATTTTTAGATAAAAAAAGCGTATTATATAGTACATTCATGGCCAATCATCTTCCACTTCCTGAAGCTCAATTCAATTTATTCGTTCTATACATGAGATATTACTTTGGAAGTTGCAGTCTTGAAACATTAGAAGTAGGGGGGTTATTAAATCTGCCTCAGCTTTTTATTACTAAATTAAACCAATATAATAAAAAAATAGAAAATGAAGTAGAAAGAGTGATTGATGCAAAATCCATAAGAAATATTGGTAAATTCATGAATTCCCTTTCTATTCTATCTGATTTAGAAAATATAAACCCTTTTTTTCAGAAAATATTTAATAAAAGCGTTTTTCAGATTAATCACAATTTTTTCATTTCTTTCTTATTTAGTCTTAATACTAAATTCTTTACAATTATTAATACTGAAAACGAAATACTATCTGAGAACCCCCAAAATGAAGAGTTTACCTTCAACATTATTGCCGATCATATTTCTAGGATGCTTTACGTTCTAATTGATAAGATATTTCTTAGAAATACTCCAGATGAAGCATCAAAAAACTTCTTGGATACCAGAGGTAGATATATTGGAAAAAATATAGCATTGCGGTGCCTTGAATTATTCTTTTTTCAAATTATAAATCTAAGCGATGATATTTGGTCCGATTTTCTCATTTCTCGCAATAAAGTAAAAATAAAAAAAGAGTTAGATAAATATAACGTGAAAATTCCAGAGAAATACTTTTATTCCGTTGAAGCGCTTACGAAATTCATGATTCCATATAATTTTCAATCTGACACCAACCAAATTTTCTTTGAAGAATGGTTGATTTCTGATATAATAATTCCATTGAATACATTTATTCAAAACGTAAAAGGGGGGGTTCATAACCCTTCAAATCAAATCGAAGTATACGAAAAATTATGCGAAATGTTTCTTGCTGGTTTAAAGGAAGAAAAACCAATTCGGGAAATTAAACACTTATGCAAGCATATTGCGCCCTTTTTTCAATTTGTTGAATAAAACTACGAGCACGTTCATTATTTTATTTCAAATATTTCTAAGAATTCATTAAAATTGTTCTTTATATCGATTATAGGGATTTTTAAATCGGAATTTTCTCGATTTTCTTTAGAGCAAATTACTCCTGAAATCATCCTGACATTCTCGTCTAATTGAATTTTAAGCTCTTCTAACTCCTTTAAACATAGCGCTGTCGGATAACTTGAATTTCTAAATCCTTCGAGAAAAATTAAATTTATTTTGAAAGGACTATTTGAAAGCCATTCTGCTATTTGCTCAATATTAATCTCTTTTCTAATAAAAATTGCAGTCTCATTAATAACATTTTTTGTAATGGAAAAAAATGCTCCTGCTTGTGAATACTCGTACGAGTCTTTTCCCGCTTTATCGATTTGATGTTCGTGAATATTTTTTATGACTGCTGTATTATAATTCAAATGCTTTTTTAAAAGCTTAATAGCGTTTAATATAAACCTAGTTTTTCCAGAGCCAGAAAACCCAATAATAGAAATTATTTTTATCATTCAATACCACACCAAATAATAATAATTAATAAATTTAATAAATCTAAGTAATTTATTAAGGTAGTTGCTCTTAATTAAAATATTAGAATTTTTAACCATGATAATTCAAGAAATTTTTCTTCCCTTATTCAAATATTGTAGTGCACAAATAATTAAGGATAGAATGGCCATATCCCATGAGAGATTATTCTATCTGTGGAAAAATTATCAATGCGTTAAAATATAAATATAAATCATGTTTTCTTTAAAATATTAATTTCTAGAAACTTGAATGAAATAACCGCTTAATTAAGATAAATTGTTATTATCTTAAAGAAAAACACCTAAAATTATGCTCCCTAATAAAGAAATAATCGTTTTTGACGCGAACTTTTTTATTTGTTGTTTTGCTATAAAAGCAAGAAATTTACTTTCTAATTTAAGCAATGCTGCGAAAGATTTGGAATATGACTATTATATTTCAGAAGTAGTATTTAATGAAGTGAAAGCCCCTCACACGTTTAAAGATAAATTTAAAACCATTATTAAAGTCATGGATATTCCGCTCCAAGAAATTGAAGAAATTAAAAAAGAGTTAAGTAGACATAACATTCGATTTCCTGCTCAAGACCCTGATTTATCTTTGATAGCTCTTGGTAAAAAATTATTGAATGAACATGAGAATAATTCAGTACATCTTGTAATAGATGATTTCAAGCTAGCCAAGAATACGAACTTATTATATAAAGGAAAAATAAATATTTTATCCCTTTCTAGTTTCCTCTTAAAAATCCAAAGAACCGCAACCAAGGCACAAATGAGGAATTATTTTAAAAATCTCTGGAAACGCTCATTAAATTATACGCTCAGCTACATGATTGAACGCTCAAAGATTTATCCTGCAGAAGAGAAAATACAGTGGCTCATCGAAAGGGCTGTAAGTGTGACTGAAAACAGTATTTTAACTGCCGATTCGCGTCTGATGGAAGATAAAACCGTAAAATTTCAAGTAGGTGCGTCAAAATTCGCAGATGAAATAGAGATTGCTGAAAAATACATTGAAAATCAAGATCTTCCCGCATCTGAAGAAGAGAAAATATCTAGTATTATTAACTTTCTTGAAAATTTAAGAATTTCTCGAGAATATGTTAAGAGCGCAAGAGATGCGATTATTAAAAATGACAGCAAAAAAGCAGTTCAATATTTAAAGAAAGGTAATGGATTTTTAATTTCACTACTACAAATAGCTTCTGGTCGCTTAACAATAGTGAAAGATTACGAGATTGTAGAAGCGATAATTTGTCAAGAAATCTCAAAAATGGAATTCTTACGGGCATTTTTGTTGGTTTCTTTAGGTCGCATAAATACAGCGATTGATTCGTTAGAAAGAGCTGCGCTTTTTTCGACAATCATTCACAATTATCAGACATGCTTGACATTAAACTATTTGAAAGCGTTAATACAACTTTTTCACGGACTCTATAAATCGGCAATAATGCAGTATTCTTTTACGGAACAATTAGCCGATCTCTATAACGATGATAAGTTAAAGTTAAAGTGTCTTATCGGGACAGCGATTGCGCGTTACATCCAAAATAATAATCGAGAAAGTGCGATGAACATAATGGAAGAAATTGCTAAAATGGATTTTGAAAAAAACTTTTTAAACGCCGTTATTGTATATAGTGAGCTAGGAGATTACTTCTTGGCGTTAGGCCATTCGCAAATTGCTGCCAATCTCTACAACCAAGCATTGGAAATTTCCATCGATTACAAGCTCTCTTTTAAGTCTGAAATATTAATTGAAAAATTGAAGAGAGCATATATAGCTACAGTGTTAAACGGTTATTCTGCGGAAGTCATGGTTGATAGGTTAGATGTTTTATTAGATAAGGCTTATTCTGTTAAGGATGTAGAAAAATACAACGAGCAAATTAAAAAAATCTCGAGCTTTAACAAGTTATTTTACACAAAATTTCCATACATTTCTGGAAAGAGAAAAGTTATCCCTTATGCTAAACTTCCTAAGGAACTCAAGGATGTGCATTTAGAAGTCGTAAAATTTGAAAAGATAGACGAAAACCAAAATCAAATTCTTTTCATCGTCTCCCACTATGAATTAGGTTTATTAGGAATAAAACTAAAAACAGATCAAGCTATTCATGGCATAGCCGAAAATTATTCATTAAAATTTAAACCCACATATAAAGTAAAAATTTACGAGCCCGAAGAAGAATTGAAAAATACATTATTAATTCGAGCAATCATCGAAATTACAGCAAAAAACCAATGTGACATAGTATATACGCTCCCCTCATTCTTTAAACAATTAAATCTTTAAAATTTTTTCAGGATTGTAGACAAATAATGCTCTAAGCATTTGATTTTATTCATTTTTTATTATTTTAACGTATTACTATTTATCTTTTGTATAATGTATTGATTTTATTAAATTGAATGTCATTAAAGAAGAGAGTAATCTTAAAGAATTTTTGGAGTACGAGAAAGAAACAATTAAAGACTTGAGATGTTAACTTCAATAGCTCCTTGAAATTTCTTTTGAATTTCTAATTGTAATCTCTCACTTAACCCAGGTAATACTGCTGACCCATACACCACGATGTTATTACATAATCCGCGCCTAAAATTAACTTCACATTGGTTTAACACGCTCATAATCGCTCCATCTAAACCTTCACTATCTTTCCCTACTAAGAGTGGTTTGAAAATACATTCTGATGCCATATAACTTGATTCTCTTGTAATTCCCGTTCCATTTTCTCCTTTAATGCGGGCTGATTCCTTATCTGGATCTATTGCTACATACACATATCTATTCTTTTCTCTTATTAGTTGTCTCTTGGTATAACCACTCCCTAAGCCCCTCTCTTGTTGGAGTAATCTTTTATAGTATTTCGTTATAACTTCCCCTGTAATTTCAAAATTTATTATTGCGTGATTCACGACAAATGTTTCGAATATAGGAACGATGTATGACTCTTTTTCTCCCAAACTTACCATTAAACCAGTTTTTTTGCCCGTATCGGATAATTTCTTACTTGCTTCCTTCACATAATTTTGAATTGCACTCATAAAAATTTGCCCCACAAATAAAGGTAAATAACTAGAAGAACTAGACATTTATAAGTTTCAAGTTTTTATACACCTTTCTAAAAATTATTTTCTTTCTTTTTTCAACTCTTTAATTAGGTTTATTAGGAATAAAACTAAAAACGGATGAAGCTATTCATGGCATAGCCGAAAATTATTCATTAAAATTTAAACCCACATGTAAAGTAAAAATTTACGAGCCCAAAGAAGAAAAAAAACAAAATCTTTTAATACGAGCGATAATCGAAGTCACCGCAAAAGATCAACGTGAAATCGTCTATACTTTACCTTCCTTCTTCAAGGCTCTCAATCTTTAAAAAGATTAGTGCGAAATTGTCTATATTTTTCCTTCTTTCTTCCATAAAGATATCACTTAATCCAAATAATTATCAAATTATGGCAGAAAATTAAAGGGAAATTGTTCAAATTCTATTGTTTTAAACAAAAAAAAAAATAGTAATATAACTCAAAATATGTAAAAATTTGATTAAAAATAAAAATTTAAAAGTATTTTGGCGTTGTTTCTTTAATTATTGTTAGAATTTTCTTTCCTTTTTAGCTCGTTGGCTAATTTGATGAGAATGAACGGCGCAGCTTACACCTTTAGAAAATTATTCTATAAGTTTATGCAGTAATACTTCTTATTTTGCCCGCTCAAGATTATAGTCCCGCTCTTTTTCAGTTCTCCGAACATCCTACCATCTACTAACGATGTTCGGCGAGTAACTGCTTTTGCTTTGCTTATTGCAGCTTAAACGACAAGTTTTTTGCTCTTGCAACAAGGCGTCCGCATTTAGTGCACTGAACCTTTCCATAATTTCCTTTACTGCTTCCCGTCTTTCCCCCAGATCGTCTTTTCTTTGGAATCGTCATGACCTCCTTTTCTGTGATTATTAATGTATCTCTTCTAATGGTTTAAAATTGTTTAAAACTTAAATAATTTATGCTTACCACCAATAATTCCAAAGAATGAGCAAAGTGTTAAGAAAACCTAGTTGTATTGTCTTTACTGGCTCAATTCACGCGTTTAATTCTTTAATTTTTTAAATGAATGGATTATTCTTTGTATTACTGTAATTACCAATAAACCCATGAATATCCATGTAAATATTGGAAAAAACAATGTAAAAGGGGTGCCTGTAATGAACCAAGATAAAAAATAAATCCAAGTTTCGAGGTTTAAAGCAATTATTAATATAATTAATCTTTCAGCTCTTTCCATTAATCCAATACCCTTCATGTCAACACCTTCATTTTCAGCTCTAGCACGGATGTATGAAATCATTATCGTTAAAAACGTGATTATAAAGCCAATTAGAAAATCCATTAATCCACCATATATTAAAGCCAGAATAATCGCGACGTCGGATATTCTATCTATATTTGAATCTAAGAACGCTCCAGTTTTGGTTTCTTTGTTTGTCCTCCTTGCTACTTCCCCATCGAAAACATCAAATGCTCCTCCTACACACATTAAGAATGGAACGAGCCAAGCGAGCCAAAATGAGTAATGAATTAGTCCGATTGCGATAAAGAATGCAGCACTAATGGAACATAAGAATCCCAGGTAAGAAAGAGTATTAGGAGCAAATTCATGGTCAATTAAATAATTCACGGGTCTATCTATAAATTGATTTAATAAGCTCTTTTGTTTTATTCGTTTGTTATTATATTGTTCTACTTCGTTCAATGTTTCATTAGATCCTCTGAAAGGAATGATATAATTTAAAATTTCTTTAATATAATAAACTTTTTGAATGAATTAAATTAAGGATAATTTAATTAATCGTATAATTGAAGATGCTAAATATGAAAGAGACCCTAAACTTAAATTTGGTATCTTTAACAAGAATAGTTCCTCTGAATTTAAGAAATCGCCACTTTGATTTCCAATTACAAAAACTATTCTTTCTTTTGAACGGAGTTCATTAACTCGTTTAAAAAAATCCTCTCCATTTTCCTTTAATACAAATACATCGTCGTTTGAATTGATAAATTGTTTTAAAGCGTTAATAATGTTAATAGTTGAGATTTTTACAAATTTAAGAGGATTGTCCTTAATTTCAATTTTAGAATAGTCCTTACGAATTAAATCTACAAAACTATCTGTAAGTAATAACTCGTTCTTAGGAAAAGATTCATAGTTTAATTGATTTGTATCAAAAATGTAGGTTTTATACTTGTCTAAAAAGACCCAAATCTGAACGTCTTCTTCAAACCTATCGGGCCCCATTAATGCTGCCAATATGCATCTAGAGACGACATCAAACCGTCCCGAAGAGCCGGGGATGTTTTTAATGGTATACCTACTAATATCCACGGTTTCAGACTTAAGGAAAAAAACTATTGGCGATTTATTCAACGGTAATTTTCGTAGTTGGAATTAGATATTTCAACAAATTCAAGAGTTAGATATAAACTTAATCCTTTTTTTTTAATTTTATAAATTTTTAATTTGAGGCAAGTACTTAATTATTCATGGTCAAGGAACCAAAATTCGGCAATTGGCTTTCTATTGACACCTTAAACTCGCTAGATAAGTATGTTTTAATTACAATGGAGGAACCATGGAAAATAATTAAGAATGATGTGGATAATCAACCAGAATATATTGAATATAATTATGACATGTCAATAGAAAATTTAGTGAAAACGTATGATAGTTTTGAACCATTTATTACTGATTCTTATTCAATTGTCGGGATAGGTGGTGGAACAAGCTGTGACACTGCTAAATTTTTGGTTTGGAAATTTAAGCAGGAATTTGGTTTTGATCTCGATCTATTTCTAATCCCTTCAATTATTTCAGTGGACGCCTTTTTATGCTCCTCTATTGCCGTGAGATATGAAAATAAAGTAAGATATATTGGCGAAAGCAATCCTAAAGGAATTTTAATTGATTTTGATCTAATAAAATCAGCGCCTAAGTATCTAAATATAGCGGGGGTTTCAGATACCATATCCATTACTTCAGCATTAGGAGATTGGAAGTTAGAAAGAGATGAAGTAAACGGAAAATTTGATCAAAATGTTTTTAACGACGCGAGAAAAATTGCTACCGATTTAATGGATGCTAGAGAAGAAATTCGAGATGTATCGGAAAAAGGAATCGAAGCCTTAGTGAATGGTTTTTACAAAGAAGTAGTTTTGTGCGAAGAATGGGGCAATGCCAGACCAGAAGAGGGTAGCGAACACTTTCTTGCTTATTGTTTAGAATCCATCACGGGCGATCATTACATTCACGGCAATTTAATCGGAATGAATATACTTATTAGCCTTTATTTGCAAGAAGAATACGCAGAATTTTCAAAAGAAGAAATTAAGCAGTTCTTTGAGGACATTCAAATTAAAATTTCCCCTAAAGCTCAAAATATTTCTAATGACGATATTGAAAAGGCATTAAAACAAATTAAAAAGTACGTGAAAGATGAGAATTTGGAGTACTCAATCTATAATTCTCCCAAATTAAACTTAACTGATAATAAAATAAACAAAATTATAAAGTATATCCAATCTTTTTAAGTCTTTTCATACTTATTTATAAAATTCAGAACTTATTGGATTCATTAAAAAATGGACTCCACTTTATTTATTGGTGTTAGAATGAATATATTCATTGATGTCTGAATGAATGTTTTTGAATTTTTTTTTATTACTTTGCATTTATTATTAATAATTTTCTTGATTTCTTTAGTTTCCAATTTAAAGAGTAAGAAATTTCGTTTTTTCACTATATTTTTTGCTTTATTCGTGGGATTTTTCGATATCATGGTTGGAATTAATATGATTATAATTTTTTAAAAATGTGTCTATATAAAAATTACAAAATAAATTTTAAATTTTAATCGGAGGCTAAATCTCCTAAAAAGCCTGCCCCTATCTTGTTAAATTCTTCGGCGTAATTCACACCGTATTTTTCTCCCATTTCACCATATATTATCTTAATTAATAAATTTACACGAATCGCGTTTGGAACATCTTCCTCGAGTAATTCAACATGTAAGCGATTTGCACGAGCAATCAATTTATTTTGATAAAACCAGTTTTTTAAGACGGTTTTATGCTCGCAAAGTGCCTTTATTTTTTCTTCAACGAAATCCGTGATGTCCACGTGGAAATTTAAAACTGTAGGATTTCGGGCAAATAAATATCTCTCTCCAACCATGTGAATTTCTAAGTCTTCTTCTAAATGCTCCGGATAAAACAATTCAACCGCACTTTGCCAGCAAGCCTCGTTTACTGCCCTTGCGGTGATGATGTGGTCCATGTTCTCTTCATCGGTTCCGTTCAAATCAAAAGAAACCACTAGATCAGGCTTGTATTTTCTCATCAGATAAATAAGCTTGCCTCGTAATTCTAAATAATCAACTCCCGCTAAGACATCCGTTGGATAATCCAAATGAATTGTTTCTTCAGCACCTAAAGCCTTATATGCTTTTTCAACTTCTTTTCGGTTCCTCTTTATTCCTTGTTCTTTCGTGATTCCTATGCAATCCGCATAATCATCTGTTATTCTCACGCATATCAACTTATTTCCTTCGCGTGATAACTTAATGAGCGTGCCTCCTGCCCAAATCGATAAATCGTCTGCGTGGGGGCCGATTCCCATGACTGTCTTGTATACAAATAGTTCCTTCACGGTTTTTCTTACTACTTCGGCTGCTTCTGAGCCAACGGATTCCGTTTCATGGCCTATAAATCTTCCATTTTCAATGTCATCAACCCAAACTTGAGGTTTCAATCTATATTGATCTAAAGGAATGAAATAGCCAATGGAATCGTTAGAATTACTTATGAACATTATTTGTTTGTCTGCATTCTCTTCCATGATTTTAGAAAATAATCCTGGAAACGGTTCCCCGGGTACATGCATCATGTGTAAATTTCCAATTCTTAACTTACTGATTGTAGTCATGGCATGATTATCTTCTAGTTCTCTTTCAAAAACTCTAATTTTGAACAAAAGTTGAAAATCGGGATTCTCCAATTTAATTTTAACTCTACGATGTCTTATTTCAATGGGCGCTTCTTCTACTTTAATTGCTTTTGGAAAGATGTTTTTTATTTCAGAAAATACTTCGTTGGCAAATAATTCCATTTTATCAAAACCTTGCTCGCAATAAATCGGTGATTGGGAGCCACATAGACCTAACCCAAATAAAGAGACTCCACCGAACTCATTCTCCATCATTTCGCATACAAGCCCCGGATAATCCCCTGAAATAGACACGTCTTCTCTAGTAGTCATTTCAGGTTGAGCTGTAAATGTCCATAGACACCCAATTAATTTCTCATTAGCCAAGAATTTTAATACAATTAGATCACCACATGTGTCCTTTTCGTCACGATAATTTTCGATGAGTTTTTCTAAGTTAGATTTCACAACATATAATTCAACGTCTTCAAGATTTTGTTCAGCTTCCACCACGGCCTCAACAATTCTCTCAATTAAAAAGAATTGATACTTCCAGTTAATACCGCTCATCCCTATTAGGGCCCCCCATAATCCCATGGTGTCTGGTCCAGCGTGCGTGTGAGTCGCAAATACATAGATCTCTCTTTCTTTATATCCGTATGCTTTTAATCTATCTCTAACTCTATCCACGAAATCCGCTAGTAAACCGATACATTCTACTGAAACTAAAGCAACTTTTGTATTTCCATCAGCAATAACCATTGCTCGAGCATGTATGTGATCGTGCACGTCCTTGAATTTTGGCGCCATCATGGTCAAATATCCCGCAACTTGAACAGCTCCAACATCAGAAGGAGGAGTTATATTCTTTTTAGATGCTCCACATTTTAAAATTGTTATTTTAATTCACATTTTCATGATAATTATAAATTTGAAAGTGTATAATTATTTGAATTATCGTAAAGTATTTGAATATAATGAAAATTACTTCTTGAAAGTTTTATATTGTTTAGATTAACTTGTCAAATATCCATCACAATTTATTGTTCAAAAAACAATAATATGTAGAAATTTATTTATTTTATTCTAATGTTTTCTGAGTTTTCCCTAAGATTTGAACACTGGATTCTTTTTCTTCTTCTTTAAGAAGAATAATTATGATTTCTATTTATTTAAACTTATTTCATTAACTACATTAATGAATATGTGATCTCTCGTTTTAACACCCCACATTTAAGATCCATTTTTTTACATCTCTGATTTACTTTTTTAGATTATTTTTACATTAATTAATAACTAATACATAAAATGCTGCCATTAAGATTATAGAAGAAAAGAATTAATATTATAACATTTAATTTTTATATAAGAAGTATTAAAAAGATAAGTAATACTGATAATTACAATGCCCCATAAAATTCCAATAAAAAAAAATTTCTTTAAAATAGTAATTTGTGGGGATGGGGCCGTTGGAAAAACCACCATTAGTAAAAAACTAACAGGACGCTTGAGTTCGGAAGAAAAAATAGAAATGACACCTGGTATTGATTTTCACGGTTTAATGTTGGAAAAGGATGACAAGAAAATATTTTGTCAATTGTGGGACCTTGGAGGCCAACATCATTTTCGAGATTTTCAAGACAATTTTTTTGAAAGTGCTTCTATAGTAATTTTTGTTTGTTCTGTAGATAGATTTCAAACTTTGGAAAATATTGAATCATGGCTAAAATTTCTTCCTAAAGAAAAAATTAATAAATCATATCTCGTGGCAAACAAAATAGATTTTCAAGATCGGTCAGTAAAAACAGAATCTATAATTAAATTAGCAAAAGATTTAAATCTAGAATATTACGAAGTGTCTGCAAGGACTGGAGATGGTTTCGATAAATTTGAGAGCAAGTTAATTGAGGCAATCTACAAAATATATGATGATTTAAATAAATGAGAAACATGATTTGTTTTAAGAAAATTAGCTCTAATAAGGCTGATTTTCGAATTTGACTTATTTTAATTTCCTTATTTCTTTTTTTTAATTTTCTTTAATCCAATATATTAGATCGAATAATTATCTTAAATTAGAAAACCTATAATTATAAAAAAATAGAAGATAAAAAAAAGCAAAATCAGTGTTAAGATTATATATTTATTTTTGGTTAATTTCTTTTTTTTTAAACTTAACGATTAAAAAAAACACTGCCATTATGATTACAAAAGATAATAATATTCCAATAAGACCTGCGATATAATCGCTCTCAATTCCTCCAAATATAGGATCCCAAGGTGATGATAATCCTTCAAGCCACTCTTCGCCTTCTTCAGCCCCTCCATACGCATCGATTAACACTCTTTCTAATCCATCTGGGTCTTCTGAAAGAAATCCTAAAGTAAATCCAATTGAGATCACCAGCATTAAAACTAAAGTTATAATTAGGATGTAGAGAATTATTCTTTTATATTTTCCAAATAGCACCATTATTTATTTTACCCCCAAATTCTGTTCAGTCGTAATCAAATCTGGCTTTACTTTATAAATATAAGATACTATTAAAGCGGATATTACGGCTTCTCCAATACCAATTAAAACATGCCAAAAAACCATGGAAGTAATAGCGATTTCCATTGGAATTACTCCTGAAAGTCCAATTTCTACGCCTGCTATGAATGATGCCAGGACTATTGATATGTACGAACCAATTGCGGTTGCAATTGTAATCTTCTTCTCTTTTCCTAATTTTGTCTTGTTTAAAACAATAATTATCATTTTAACGATATAAAACCCAAAAATTCCACAAATAATCCCCATGTTAAATGTATTTGCTCCAATTGCAGTTATCCCCCCGTCACCAAATAGACTTTGAATTCCTAAAACTAGAAAAAGTACAATTACAGCCGACCATGGACCAAGAATTACCGCAATTAATGTTCCCCCCACTAAATGTCCTGACGTTCCACCTGGAACGGGATAATTGACGAATTGAAATGCAAAAATTACTGCTGCTAAGACCCCGATATATGGAACTAATTTTTCAGAATCTTCTTCTTCGAAAATCTTACCCATTTTGAAAAAGCCAAGTACAATTATTGTAATAGTGACTATCCACAATATAACGATAATTACAGGGTCTAATAATCCATCCGGTATATGCATTTTTTATTTTACCATTTTTAATTTTTTTTTTTAATTAATTCTAATGAATTCTTACAAATTTAAAAATATTACTAAATTATAAAAAAGTATGAAAACCCGCTTTTTAATGTTTTAAAATGATTTAAGTTATATTTAGGATTTATGAAAAAATTACTATCAGAGTATGAACTTAAAAAGCAAAGGCGTATTAAATTAATTAAAGCAAGTTTGCTATTTCATGAGATAATATAGGAATGAGAGAGGTTTTTTTAAGATTTGAAACCGCTACTACCATTTAGGCACGAAGAAGAAAAAACGCCCTTTACAAAAATTCATCCTCTAGTAAGATTGATTTTACCATTCGTATTTGTTCTTCCAATACTTATTTTAGAAGATGTGTATCTTACATTCACATTAATCGTACTCACAATGATAATTGTTTTAATTTTTCGTTTAAATTTAAAAAGAATCATATCAAGAATTAAAAGCATTGTTCCTTTCATTCTATTAATAACGATATTCGTTCCGTTATACGTTGGAGAAACAATATTTTTTCAGTTCAATATCGGAATTACCATAAATTTTTATGTAGAGGGGATTTGGTTGGCAATTTTTATGTTTTTGAGAATTTTTGGAGCAATCTTTATTTTAATATCAATAATTTCCTCATTATCTTATTCTGAATTTATTGAAGCATTGACAAAAATTAGAATAATTCCCTCATACTTCATAGGTAGTTTGGTCATAATGCTTCATTACATGCCTATTTTAGCGAGTTCAAACAGAAAATTTTTAGATGCTCAAGAAATGCGGGGTAAAAAAATTACAACCTATTGGCAAAAATTAAAAGCGCACGCTTTTATTATGGGAAAAAGTATCGTGATAAACATGGAAAGAAGCGAAAAATTATATGAGAGCCTGAAAATGCGTGGATTTTCCGGCAAGATAACTTTCGCTAAAAAAAATGTTAAAATAATTGATGTTTTCTTAATATCTTTGTTTTTAATTTCAATTATAATTCTAATCTATTTTATTGATTTAGAACTACTATACAAGGGGGTTTTTGCGCTATTTCAGCTATAGATGTGAAAAATTTAAGCTTCAGTTATAATTCTACATTCGCCATGAAAGACTTAAATTTTAAAATAGAAGAGGGTTCCATATATGCGTTAACAGGCAATAATGGTTCTGGTAAAACAACGTTGCTAAGGTTGCTTGTCGGCTTATTAAAACCAAAATCCGGCGTAATAAAAATATTCGAAGAAATTCTCACTAGAAATAAAAAACAATTATGGAAAATTCGTCAAAAGATTGGCTTTTTATTCCAAAATCCTGACGACCAATTGTTTGCGCCAACGATAGAAGAAGATATCGCTTTTGGAGCTAGAAATTTAAAGCTCGAAGAAAATCAGGTAAAAAACAGAGTAAGATGGGCGTTAGAAGCCGTCAATCTCTTAGAATTCAAGGATTTTTCGCCTTTCAATCTCTCTTGGGGGCAAAAGAAGAGAGCTGCGTTGGCAGGATTGTTAGTGATGAAACCTAGATTACTGATCTTGGATGAACCTTTTGCAAATCTTGACTTTAAGGCTATCCTGAATCATTTAACAATCTTGGAAAAGCTTAAGAAAGATGAGCGTTTGACCATTTTATATACATCTCATAACATGTTTTTCGTGGAGAATTGGGCAGATAAAATGATGGTCTTAGATAAAGGAAGGATAATTTTCCATGGCGACCCACTTGAAGGCTTGAACCATCCTGATGTAAAAAAAGTCATGGGTTCTTACGACGATATCCTTGAATTAATTAAAAAAAGTCAAAATGTATAAATAAAACTTTTATGATTTAGTAAAAAATTTAAATTGAAACTTTCTCATTTTATTTAATTATTTGATCCGTTCATTTTTATGCACTTAGTATTGTCATTTTTCCACATGATAAAAGGACCTGAAGTATATCTCTCATATCCAGATGCAAAATTAGAAGAGGACACAATAAACAAACTCATCCGCTTTTTCGATTTAGATATTAACGAGACATTCTTTGAAATTATCTTAATAAACAAGAAAAAGAGAATTATCAACCTCTACTTCGAGATACCATCAGAGTGGGGGCGTGGTAATAGAGAAATGGCAATGCTATCGTTACTAATGAATTCGAAGTATGATTCAAAATTGATTCACTCTTTCTTGGTTGAAGCTTCTCAGAAAATTGTTTCTACAGAAAATATTTACAAGGCATTTTATAAAGACGATGATTTTCGTGACAACGACATTGAAATTGACTTATATTATGAAATCATAAAACGACTACTTTTAGATTGCCTCACGATGTTAATAACCAGGTTAAAAGATGAGGGTTAGCGTGAAAAAAGGATTTTTTTGAGATCAGATCGTGATTTTACAGCTTGGAGGCGAAGTGTTCAATTTTATTAATTAAGAAAAATCATTTATATATACACAAAATTTAGGAATTAATCTAAAATTCACAGATAATGAATTTTACAAAGGTGTCAAAAAATTACACCACATCAAAAAATTGAATATAAAAAATATGAAAGAAAATTAGTCCCTTTTGAGAGGAGATTCTTTAGGGCACCTACAAATACTATATCTATAGTTGCTAGAGTAAAAGGTTTTATCCCAGAAGAAGATTTAAAAAAT